>NZ_JAVAXX010000039.1:0-36208 GCF_042709275.1 Bacillus sp. LR_5
AATTGTGAGATTCAGAAGATCACGGGTCGGTGAGAACACGATACCGAAACAGGTAGAGGGGAACAAAATTTTAGAAATCACATGGACCGTGATCCCGATTTTGCTGCTCATTATTCTTGTGATCCCTGTCGTATTATATACGCTTGAGCTTGCAGATACATCACCAATGGATAAGAAAGGCCGAAAAGCCGAGGATGCTCTCGTAGTCAATGTCCGGGCAAATTTATATTGGTGGGAGTTTGAATATCCTGATTACGGCATTATCACAAGCCAGGAGCTGATTGTGCCGACAGACCAGCGTGTATATTTTAATTTAAAAGCTTCAGATGTAAAACATTCCTTCTGGATTCCTTCTGTTGGAGGAAAACTTGATACGAATACGGATAATGAAAATAAGTTTTTCCTGACATTTGATTCAAAACGAAGCAAAGAGGCAGGAGATATGTTTTTTGGGAAGTGTGCAGAGCTTTGCGGCCCTTCACACGCGCTGATGGATTTTAAGGTAAAGACGATGTCTGCAAAAGAATTCCAGGGCTGGACAAAAGAAATGAAAAACTATAAGTCTACAACAGAGAGCGATTTGGCTAAGCAGGGCGAAGAACTGTTTAAAGAGAAGAACTGTCTGAGCTGCCATGCAGTAGAGCCGAATGATAAGCGTGCAGAAGCAGCGAGAACGGCTCCTAATTTGGCGACCTTCGGTGAAAGGGCAAAAGTGGCAGGGGTGAAAGACGCCAACGAAGAAAATGTGAAGGCTTGGCTGAAGGATCCTGAGAGCATAAAACCGGGTAACAAAATGACAGGAACCTATCCGAAGCTCTCAGACAGTGAAACAGATGCGCTTTATGAATACTTAAAAGGCTTAAAAACGGAAAGCAAGTAGGGAAGAAAGGGAGATATTGGGGGAGGTCACATATGTTGAATGCGCTTACAGAAAAACGGACGCGCGGATCTATACTTTGGGATTATTTGACGACGGTGGACCATAAAAAAATCGCAATTCTTTACTTAATCGCCGGGGGATTCTTCTTTCTTGTCGGGGGAATTGAAGCGATGTTTATCAGAATTCAGCTTGCAAAGCCGGAAAATGCTTTTCTCAGTGCCCAAGCGTACAATGAAGTAATGACAATGCACGGGACGACAATGATCTTTCTGGCTGCGATGCCGCTTTTATTTGCCTTGATGAATGCGGTCGTTCCCTTGCAGATTGGGGCTCGTGACGTTTCATTTCCATTTTTAAACTCGCTCGGTTTTTGGCTTTTCTTTTTCGGGGGCATTTTCTTAAATCTAAGCTGGTTTTTGGGCGGAGCGCCAGACGCGGGTTGGACGTCATACGCCTCACTTTCGCTTCATTCTGAAGGGCACGGGATAGACTTTTTCGTCCTC
The DNA here is from genome assembly GCF_042709275.1 of Bacillus sp. LR_5. Classification (NCBI taxonomy): domain Bacteria; kingdom Bacillati; phylum Bacillota; class Bacilli; order Caryophanales; family Bacillaceae; genus Bacillus; species Bacillus sp. LR_5. The sequence goes on from NZ_JAVAXX010000039.1 coordinate 1,384, forward strand.
GGGCTGCAAATATCGGGGCTTGGGACGCTGATAGCCGGGATTAACTTTTTGGCCACGATTATCAACATGAGAGCTCCCGGCATGACGTACATGAGGCTGCCTTTGTTCACATGGACGACATTTGTAGCCTCAGCATTGATTTTGTTTGCATTTCCTCCGCTTACGGTCGGATTGGCTCTGATGATGCTGGACCGGCTGTTCGGCACCAATTTCTTTAATCCCGAGCTTGGCGGAAATACGGTCATTTGGGAACATTTATTTTGGATCTTTGGCCATCCGGAGGTTTATATCTTAATTTTGCCTGCATTCGGTATATTTTCAGAGGTCATCCCTGTGTTTGCCAGAAAGCGTTTGTTTGGGTATTCATCAATGGTTTTTGCCATCGTGCTCATTGGCTTTCTGGGCTTTATGGTTTGGGTGCACCACATGTTTACGACAGGTCTGGGGCCGATTGCAAATGCGATTTTTGCGGTTGCCACAATGGCTATCGCGATACCGACCGGGATTAAGATTTTTAACTGGCTTTTGACGATCTGGGGAGGAAATGTGAAGTATACGACAGCGATGCTGTATGCCGTCTCATTTATTCCGTCCTTCGTGCTCGGCGGTGTGACGGGTGTCATGCTGGCAGCAGCAGCTGCTGATTATCAGTTCCATGATACGTATTTTGTGGTGGCGCACTTTCACTATGTCATTATTGGCGGCGTGGTATTTGGCCTTTTAGCGGGGGTTCATTTCTGGTGGCCGAAAATGTTTGGTAAAATTCTGCATGAGACGATGGGGAAAATTTCATTTGTATTGTTTTTTATCGGCTTTCACCTCACGTTTTTCATTCAGCATTTTGTCGGTTTAATGGGGATGCCGCGCCGGGTTTATACGTTTTTGCCAGGCCAGGGTCTTGAAACCGGCAACTTGATCAGTACAATCGGGGCGTTTTTTATGGCGGCAGCTGTTATTCTTCTGCTAGTCAATGTCATTTGGACATCAGTAAAAGGCGAATATGTCGGAGCTGATCCATGGCAGGACGGACGTACCCTTGAATGGACCGTTTCTTCACCGCCGCCTGAGTATAACTTTAAACAGCTTCCTTTTGTCAGAGGGCTTGATCCGTTTTGGATCGAGAAGCAGGCAGGACACAAATCAATGACGCCGGCTGAACCGGTTGATGATATTCATATGCCAAACGGCTCAATCCTGCCGTTCATCATTTCCTTCGGCCTTTTTGTCGCAGCGTTCGGGCTGTTGTACAGAACCGATCACGCTTGGGGGCTGCCGGTGATCTTTATCGGACTCGGCATCACATTTATTACGATGCTGCTTCGTTCAGTAATTGATGATCACGGCTATCATATTCATAAAGAGGAACTGCCGAATGATGATAAAGGGGTGAAGGCATAATGCAAATTGAAGAAAAATTCACCGCAGAAACCTTTCCAGCTTCTCCCGAAAAAGTAACGCTGGAAGGGAAAAATAAATTTTTAGGCTTTTGGCTTTTTCTTGGGGGAGAGACAGTTTTGTTCGCGTCTCTCTTCGCAACGTTTCTTGCACTCCGGAATTCAAATGCCGGTGATCCGCCTACGACGGAAATGTTCGATGTAACACTTGTGTTTATCGCCACAATGCTGCTATTAACGAGCAGTTTAACGAGTGTGTACGCGATGTACCATATGAAGAACTTTGCTTTCGGCAAAATGCAGCTTTGGCTGGGAATTACGATCTTATTGGGGGCTGGCTTTTTAGGACTGGAAATTTATGAGTTTAAGCATTACACCCATGAGTTTGGCTTTACGATCACAAGCTCTGCGCTCGGTTCCGCGTTTTACACGCTTGTCGGTACACACGGCGCCCACGTGGCATTTGGGCTTATGTGGATCAGCACGCTGATGATCCGTAATGCCAAGAGGGGGCTGAACTTGTATACGGCGCCTAAGTTTTATGTTGCCAGTCTATATTGGCACTTTATTGATGTCGTGTGGGTCTTCATCTTTACCGTTGTATATTTAATGGGGATGGTGGGATAAACATGGTCGGTAAAAAAAGCAGAGGGCATATCAACAGCGACCTTGAATTTAAGAAAAAGAAGCACGCTCAGGAGATGAAATATCAGGTTCTGTCTTTTGGTTTAATGATCGGTCTTACGATTGTTGCATTTCTGACAGTGGCAACGGACGGTGTAGGCAGCTGGTTTACGATTCCTTTCATTATTTTGCTAGCTGCAATTCAAGTCATTTTCCAGCTGTATTATTTCATGCATATGAATCAAAAAGGGCATGAGGCGCCGGCAATGTTTTTGTATTCAGGCATGTTTGTCGCGTTCATCACTGTGCTTGCGTTTGTCACAATTATATGGTGGTAATTTGAACAGCCGCCGGAGGTGAAGAAATGAATCAGCTAGAGGTATTTGGGTTTCGCGCGATGTGGAGCCCTTATCTTTTTTGTATCCTGTTGGGCATTACAGTGCTTTATCTCTATTTTTACAGGCGAATGTCTTCAAAGCCAAATCGAATAACGGGTAAACAGATGGTGTGCTTTCTATCGGCGATGCTGTTTTTATATGCAGCCGAGGGAAGTCCGGTTGATCTGCTCGGACATATTATGTTCAGCGCGCATATGGTGCAGATGGCTGTCCTGTATTTGGTCGTCCCGCCGCTATTGATCGCGGGAATTCCTGCATGGCTTTGGGAGAAAATCATTTTCAGGCCTGCCATTAAACCTGTTTTTTCATTTTTCACGAAGCCTTTAATTGCTTTGCTTTTGTTTAACGGCATTTTTTCTTTATATCATGTTCCGCTTATATTTGATACTGTCAAAACAGATTCGTTATACCATACATTAATGACTTGGCTTATCTTTGTGCTTGCGTTTTTGATGTGGTGGCCGCTTGTTCATAAGGTCGAGCGTCTCGGGCAGCTCAGCGGCTTGATGAAGCTGGGATATATTATGGCGGACGGTATGCTGCTTACGCCTGCTTGCGCGCTGATCATGTTCAGCGGCGCGCCGTTATATGCCACCTATACAGATCCGTCTGCGTGGGCTGAGGCAATGAAGCTTTGTGTGCCTGCGGATATGATGGGGCAGGTCCCATTAACAGGACCAGAGATGTTAAATACACTGCCTTTATTAGAGGATCAGCAGCTCGGAGCAGTTATGATGAAAATCATTCAGGAAATTGTGTACGGCACTTTTTTGGCGATTGTTTTTTTCCAATGGGTGAAGAAAGAAAGGGAAAAGGACGGGCAGGAGGAGCCACCGTATATTCAGCAAACGATATCATAAAAGGTACAGCGAAAATGCTGTACCTTTTCATTACATTTGAACTGTTTTTAACATGTCGGATATGTCCTGAATCAGTGCTTTGCTTTTTGTCACAACCTGTACGGGAAACTCTTCCGTTTCTCCATATTCTACTCCGTGCGGGTAGTAATGCTTGCCTAAGAGAGGGGACATTAATTGAATCACGGCGCGGCCGCTTCCAACATCGCCCTCTGCCGCAATGCCCTGTATCCGCAGGTAAAACGTACCCTCAATCGTCGAAAACTTCTTGTCATAGGTGACTCTTTCGTAATCCCATTGACCCGCTCTGACGAGGCCTTTGCTTTCCATCAAGTCGTCTAGCCAGCTGAGCTCAGCCTTTACCCCTTCAAGTCCGCTTTCAGTAAACTTCAACACTGACCCCTCCTTATAAAAATTACCTTTCCTGACAATCATAGTATGAAAGCGTTAAACTTTCAATGAATCTTCTTCTTTTGAAAGTATGCAAAAATTAAATTTTGACGACAATAGCACTAGACTAAAGGAGGTTATACGGATGACAAAAATAAAAGATCTGATGACAGCCGACTTGCAATATTGCACGGTATTAGATAATGTATATGAAGCTGCGGTAAAGATGAAAGACGCGAATGTAGGGGCGATTCCGGTAGTTGATGAGGATGGAGAAACACTGGTCGGCATCTTGACCGACCGCGATCTCGTGTTAAGAGGAATCGCCATAAAAAAACCAAACTCGCAAAAAATCACTGACGCGATGACCGAAAAACCTGTCAGCGTAGATGAAGATGCTTCAGTCGATGAGGTTCTTCATTTGATGGCATCCCGTCAGCTCAGAAGGATACCTGTTACAAAAAACAAAAAGCTGACTGGAATTGTCACGCTTGGTGATCTTTCTTTATCTGAGCAAACGAATGAACGTGCCGGCAGCGCCTTATCGGATATTTCCGAGGGGGATAATAGAGAAGAAGGCTTTTTTCATTAACACATAAATCTTTGACATGTTAAATAGGCTGTATTGTAATGAGATGTAAGGTAAGACATAGTGATTCGCTACGGGGGTGATTGATTGAAAAATATCTTGAGAGCGATGGTTATCCTCTTGATTATCTGCGGAACTTATGTTCTGTTTATTCAATATGGATCTGTTCCTGAAAAAAAATCAAATGATAGCGAGCCTCAAGTGTCTAACGAGGAAGCGCAAAGCGGCAAACGAATACATATGCCGACCTCAGGATTATTGTCCTTTATGGGCAAGTCCGCCGATGATGTAATGAAAAAGCTTGGGGAACCTGAACGCATTGACCCTTCAGCTTATGATTACGATTGGTGGGTATACAATCAGGGAAAGGACCAGTATGTCCAAATTGGGGTATTAAACAATAAAGTGGTCACATTATTTGCTACTGGGAATGATATTAACGCGAAGCCTTTCAAAATTGGTGAAACAACCGGAGAAGTATTCAAGACGACCCAGGTGGCACCGTTTGTGAATGTAGAGTATAAAGGAAATTCCTATCGGTTTGAGTTTTCTGAAGAGGATATCAATACCAGGCCGACTGTTAAGGTAGGAAAGATGTATGTCCAGCTGTATATGGACAAATTTGAGGGGAAGCTATCCAGCATCAGGGCGTTTGATGCGCAAACCTTTGTAAAGCAAAGACCTTATGAGGTTGTGTACCGCGGTGAATTAATGAAACCGGAATCTGTTTCAGATGATAAGTGGAAAAAGATCCAAACGACGAGTGAAAAGCAAATACTTGATTTGACGAATGTCATACGCGTCAAACATGGGCTTGCAAAGCTTGAGTGGGATCATCCGACGGCGGAAGTGGCCTTTGGACATAGCCAGGATATGAAGGAAAATAATTATTTCTCCCATGTATCTAAAAAATACGGCACGCTGAAAGACCGCTTAGAAGAAGGGCATGTTGACTTTCAGCAAGCGGGAGAAAATATTGCATATAATTATGTGGACGGCCCGGCTGCTGTAGAAGGCTGGCTGAATAGTGAGGGCCATCGAAAAGCGCTTCTGAATTCAGATTATACGCATCTCGGTGTCGGAGTAGACCGAAAATATTACACTCAAAATTTTATTAAGCGATGGTAATGAAAAGCTGCGGACGAATGGTTCCGCAGCTTTTCTTATTTTCACAAAAGCTTAATGATCTGAATGCATGTGTCTTTGCATGCATAAGAGCTGCAGCAGAATAAATGTGTTGTTTTCCTTTTCTGACAACATGGCTGCTGAGGAGGCAGATTCCCATTCCTTCAGTAAGGCTCTTTCACGAGTGTATGGGGCAAAGCTGAAAATTCATTTGGGAACGAATATAGGCGAACACAATGCCTGACAAAACGATACATTGTAGTAGGTATCGATTTTCGGAGGGGGTGAGGATTGTGGCGAATCAACATGCCAATCATTCAATCAATGACTTTAAACAATTCGTCAAAAAGCATCCCAAGCTGATAAAAGAAGTACGCAAAGAACAAAGAAGCTGGCAGGACGTATATGAAAATTGGGTCCTCTTCGGGGAGAGCGACCCGATTTGGGATCCGTATCGGGAACCGGAAGAAGCTGCAGAAGCTGTGCCTGAAACAGAGCAAAAAAATGATTTTGTCTCTAAAATGGTGACTGCGGTGAAAAAGATGGATGTCAACCAAATGAACGAACAAATCAATAAAATGAGCCAGTCGATCTCATCGTTGCAAAGTCTTCTTCATACATTTTCCGGGAGCAGCCAGAAGCAATCTCAGCCAGGCTCTGGACAGCATCCTTTTTCTTTTCGAAAGGATTAAAAAAGGGGAGCTCATATGCGCAAAGAGGTTCAGGAATTTATTTTAGCAAACGAAGAACGGAAACGATTCATCAGAGAACAGCCGATATGGTACCGCAGACTTTCGAGAAAACCGGATGATCTGTCCTCCTTTCAGCTTGAGATGATGAACTTTTATGAAAAAACCATACCGCACCGGGTGAACCAATTTACGAACGGGATTCAAATGGCGCAAATGATGATGCAAATGTTTCAAGCGATGCGGACAAAAGATTAAAAGGCCCGAAAGAGGGTCTTTTTTCATGCTGTAAATGCAGGGAGATTGTTTTCGGGCTTGCGGTTAAGCATTTTCCAATTGGCTGGTTTCGTGGTAAACTAACAACTGGAGGTGCGTGCTATGTATGCGACGATGGAATCCGTGCGGCTTCAAAGTGAAGCTCAGCAGCTTGCCGAGATGATTCTGCAGTCGGAGACGGCTGAGAACTACCGCAATTGTTACAAGCGTCTCCAAGAAGATGAAGAGGCAGGGCGGATTATTCGTTCTTTTATCAAAATAAAAGAGCAGTATGAGGATGTACAGCGTTTTGGCAAATATCATCCTGACTATAGAGAAATATCCCGGAAAATGAGGGAGATCAAGCGGGAGCTGGACCTGAACGATAAGGTGGCTGACTTCAAGAGAGCTGAAAATGAGCTTCAGTCTATTCTTGATGAGGTTAGCGTCGAGATTGGGACAGCTGTTTCGGAGCATGTTAAAGTTCCGACTGGGAACCCTTATTTTGACGGTTTGTCTTCATGCGGAGGCGGCTGCGGTTCAGGCGGAAGCTGCGGATGCAAAGTGTCCTGACGAGACTGGCCGTCTCGTCTTTTACATATAAGAGAAATCAGGCAGGTGATTGTATTGGAGAATAGGCGCCAGGGCATGATTGTGTATCTGCATTCCCTAAAGCAAAGCAAAATGCTGAGGAAGTTCGGAAATGTGCACTATGTATCAAAACGCTTAAAATATGTCGTGCTGTATTGCGATATGGACCAAATTGAAAAAACAATGGACAAGATTGCGTCTTACTCTTTTGTGAAAAAAGTAGAGCCTTCTTATAAACCGTTTTTAAAATTGGAATTCGAGTCAAAGCTTGATAAAGCAAAAGAATACGATTATAAAATCGGCATATAGCTGTATAAAAAAATCCCCGCAGACTTCTGCGGGGTCCTTCTATTCCTTAACATGTTAAGGAGAAGGCAAAGGGAGAGGAGAAACCGGAGGAAGAACTTATGGGGAAACGTAAGTCTTCTCCGCGGTTGGCAACAACATCCTCTAGATGCTGTTGCTTATAGTATGGACAAGGATCAGTCCGCCTATACACCTGTTTATTAGAATTAGCATTCATTGTTTGAAAGAATGCTTTATGTTAAGATAGGATTGATTTTTTTCTATGTACATAGCGGCGTCCGGCCGAACAAAGAAACAAAATAGCTTTTAGAAAAAGTGGTGTGGAACATGAGAGTAATTTCTGGATCAAAAAAAGGCCGTTCACTAAAGGCTGTGCCGGGAACATCAACTAGACCGACAACCGACAAAGTGAAGGAATCCATTTTCAATATGATCGGCCCTTATTTTGATGGGGGCAGGGGACTTGACTTATTCGCAGGGAGCGGAGGTCTTGGAATCGAAGCGCTTTCACGCGGGTTTGAGCATTGTATATTCGTTGACCGTGATTTTAAAGCGATTCAAACGATAAAATCAAATTTAAAAACGCTGGAGCTTACAAAACATGCCCAGGTATACCGGAATGATGCGGAACGGGCTTTGCACGCTGCTGCAAAAAGAGAAACAGGCTTTCGCGGAATTTTTCTTGATCCGCCGTACAAGGAACAAAAGCTAAAAGCGCTTTTAACGATGATTGATGAATATCAAATGCTGGAAGAAGACGGCTTTATCGTTGCTGAGCATGACAGAGAGGTCGAGCTTCCCGAAACCGTAGGAGATCTTGTGATGGCAAGAAAAGAAACCTATGGACTTACAGGTGTAGCGATTTATAAAAAGAGGGGGTAGTGATGTGGCGAGTATAGCTGTCTGTCCCGGCAGTTTTGATCCGGTGACCTATGGGCATCTGGATATCATCAGACGCGGGGCGCATATTTTTGAACAAGTGTATGTATGTGTGCTGAATAATTCTTCGAAAAAGCCTTTGTTCAGTGTAGAAGAGCGGTGTGAGCTCCTGAGAGAAGTGACAAAAGACATTCCGAACATAACAGTTGAAACGTCGCAGGGACTGTTAATTGATTATGCAAAAAGAAAAAAGGCGAAAGCGATTTTAAGAGGCTTGAGAGCGGTATCTGATTTTGAATACGAGATGCAGGGGACTTCCGTAAACCGTGTGCTTGATGAATCCATTGAGACGTTTTTTATGATGACCAACAATCAATATTCGTTTTTAAGTTCAAGCATCGTAAAAGAAGTGGCAAGATACAATGGATCGGTCTCAGAGTTTGTGTCGCCGGAAGTAGAGCTGGCGCTTCAACAAAAATTCAGACAAGGATGAGGGTTTTGACTCATCCTTTTTTTGTTCCGTTTGTCAGTCTGTAAGAAAAAATGATAATGTACGTAAACAGCGCGCATAATGTGACAGCGGGTCCAATCTGCACAAGCAGATTCCAGCCGTTTATAAATGCAGTTGGCATTTCGCTGCTATTAAGAGATTTAAATACATACTGATACGGATCATGCCATGCCGTGTAAAGCGGTTTCCATAAAAGCATGACGAAGGCGGCGGCATAAACGCCCTGCAGCAAACGTGCGATAAAGAATGGTTTAAATCTGATATCGGTTTCCGATAAAATACCTGCCACCTGAGCTTGAACGGAAAAGCCGCTAAACCCGAGAATAAAACTGACGACAATGGCTTTTTGAAGAAGAGAGACATCTGTCTCGCTGACAAGCTTGCTACCTAACGTGATTTCAAACATCCCTGATAAAAGGGGAATGTCCAATTGAGCCGGAAGCTGAAACAAAGTCAGCACGCCTTTTGTGAAAACAGACAGAATATCAGTCAGCTGCACCACGGACAACAGCCGGTTAAAGACAGAAAATAAAATAATAAAGCCACCCACCATAAGAAGGGTTTGAACAGAAGAGGTCACGGCGTCGCCTAAAATTTTGCCCAGAGGCCGTTTTTCCGCAAGTCTGGCGGTATGCAGAGCGTGTAAAGCATCTTTGATCGAAGGAAAAGGTATTGTTTTCTTCCCTCTGAGATGCTGCTCTTCCTTGCGGCCATAGGAACGCATCGTTAAACCGACAGCCAGATTCCCCAAATAGTGTGCAGAAGCCAATAAAATGCCCAATGACGCGTTTTGAAAGAAACCGACGGCAACAGCGCCGAAAATAAAGAGCGGGTTTGAAGAATTGGTAAACGACGCAAGCCGTTCTGCTTCTACTCTTGAAATCTGTTTTTCCTGCCGCAGACGGGCAGTGAGTTTTGCTCCCGCTGGGTTTCCTGATGCCATTCCCATAGCAAGAACAAAGCCGCCAACACCGGGCACGCGAAAGATCGGACGCATAAAAGGTTCAAGCAAAACACCGACAAACCGCACAATGCCAAAACCAATTAAGAGTTCAGACAGAATAAAAAATGGCAGCAATGACGGAAATACAACCTCCCACCACATAGAAAGCCCGGTTTTAGAGGCTTCGAATGAGGCCTGCGGATGTGAGATGACAGTCGCTGTTAAAAAAAGAAAAAACGAAGCAATCAAAAGTGTATTAATCTTCGACAAGTTCATTCTTACCTCCCCGATGCTAAAAATGCCCAATGACATGTATTCATGATAAAATAATGTATGACACGAAACGGCCAAGCAGTACCTGTCCTCTTGATTCTTTGTACTAATATACGAGCATAGGGGTTCAGTTTAGACCATAGAATTCGGTATACAGGGAATTCAGGCAGGAGGTTAACGCGTTGGCCAAACCTAAAATCGGGTTAGCGTTAGGATCGGGAGGGGCCAGAGGGCTCGCTCATCTCGGTGTGCTTTCCAGTTTACATAAGCACCAAATTGAAGTAGATATGATTGCGGGGAGCAGCATGGGCGCTTTGGTGGGCAGTTTCTATGCCGCCGGCCATGATGTGGCAACGATGAGAAAAGTCGCCAAAGCCTTTAAACGGCGGCTTTATGCTGATTATACGATGCCCAGACTAGGTTTTCTAAAAGGTGACCGCGTCAGGCAGCTTGTACATGCTTATACATTCGGAAAACCGATCGAAGAGCTCCAAATCCCGCTGGGCATTGTTGCGTGTGATTTACAGACAGGAGAAAAGATTGTGTTCCGTAAAGGATCAGTATCAGATGCGGTGCGGGCCAGCATCAGCATACCGGGTATTTTTATTCCGCAGAGGCTGGACGGACGCCTTCTTGTAGACGGCGCGGTCGTCGACCGAATTCCGGTTTCTGTTGTAAAAGACATGGGGGCTGATATCATCATCGCCTCGGATGTCTCCAGGGTTCGAAAAACCGAAACGGCGGCGCATATTTTTGATGTGATTATGCAAAGTATGGATATACTGCAAAATGAATTGGTGCGACATCAAACGATCGCCGCAGATATCATGATTCGCCCTTCTCTTGAAACATACAGCTCAAGCTCGTTTGCCAATATTGAAGCAATGATATCGGCAGGCGAGGAGGCGACAAACCGATTAATCAGCAAGATAAGAAAAGAAATAGAGAATTGGGAGGGCTCATAACTTGCTACGTAAAAAACATTTTAGCTGGATGCTTGTCATCCTCATTCTGATTGCCGTTTTATCATTTATAAAACTTCCATACTATATTACAAAACCGGGAGAAGCGACAGAACTTGCTTCACTGATAAAAGTGGAGGGAGGCTACCCGGAAACAGGGAGTCTGTCTTTAATGACTGTCAAAGTGGGGCCGGCTAATCCGTTTACATATGTGTGGGCAAAGATGCACCCTTATTATGAAATTGTTCCTGATGAGAGCATCAAGGAAGAAGGTGAATCAGATAAGGAGTATATGAAAAGGCAGCTTCAAATGATGCAAAGCTCGCAAGAAAACGCGGTTATAGCCGCCTATCATCAGGCAGGAAAAAAAGTCACCTATTCCTTTAACGGCATATACGCAAGCTCGGTTGTGGAAAACATGCCTGCAAAAGGGAAAATAGAAGTCGGTGATAAAATCATCAGTGCAGACGGCAAAAACTATCAGTCTGCTGAAAAGCTGATTGATTATATCAGCAGCAAAAAAGCTGGAGATAAAGTCACGTTAAAAATCGAAAGAGAAGAAAAAGTAAAGCGTGTCGCCCTTACGTTAAAACAATTTCCTGATGAGCCAGATCGGGCAGGAATCGGAGTTTCGCTCTATACGGACAGAAACGTCAAAGTGGAACCTGATATTGATTTTGAAATCGAAAATATCGGCGGCCCGTCAGCAGGTTTAATGATGTCACTTGAAATCTATAATCAGCTGACAAAAACAGATGAAACAAAAGGCTACGATATTGCGGGAACAGGTACGATTGATGTTGATGGAAAAGTAGGCCCGATCGGCGGCATTGATCAAAAAGTCGTCGCCGCAGACAAAGCTGGAAAAGACATTTTCTTCGCGCCAAATCAAAGCGGCGCCAGCAATTCCGATTATAAAAACGCAGTAAAAACAGCAAAAGATATTGACTCAGATATGAAGATTGTGCCTGTTGATACGATGCAGGATGCGATTGATTATTTGAATAAGCTGAAAGCGAAAAGCACCTGATCCTCAGGTGCTTTTTCTATATATTTAAAAAATGTTGTTCATCCTCGTCATATCGAATCGGTGCATGTCCGTATTCTTGCAGGTCAAACTCAGTTCTTAGCGGCTCTTCTATCGGCATGCTGTAGATTCTGCTTGCTTTTATGTCCAGATCGAGAGCTGGATGGGAGAAAGAGGACAGTTTGCTGACAAGCGGAACAGACAGCGCTTTTTTCTTTTCCGATAAATAAGCCTGTCCTTTTTTCGTCATGCCGAGCAGCCTGATATAAGGCACCTCTTCGTCTTTAAGCAGCTTGTGCATATCCTGTTTTTTCGTTCTGGTTAAAATGTGAGTGTTCATCCGCTGGAGTCTTGTCCACGTATAACGTTTTGTTTTCAGCAGCTCCATAAATTCCTGATAGGAGCTGGCTTTTCTGATCGAACGTAGAATTCTGTGCTCTAAGCCTTCCTCCACCTCGTATACTTGCTGTAATTCCTGTGATGTTACAGTTGAAAGGCTGTATTTTAAGTAAGAAAAATAGCTTTCAGGTGTATGCCACAGTCCGAAAGATTTGCGGTAATGTGCTAATTCACGTGCAGATGCAGCAGGAAGAAAACGAAGGCAGGCATCAAGACTCTGTTCAATCATCGCTTTTCTGATGCTTGTGGCACTTGCGATATAGTTTTCGCCTTCAGGAAGGTCGGCATCATGATAGTCCGAGGAGATGCGTGCTGTAGTACTAGGTTTAATCGAATATCCCCCGGAAAGAATAGAAGTTACATAATGATATCCCAGAATGTTATTTGGTTTTGACAAATCAAGTGCACTTTCGGTATGTAAAATGGAGTTGAATGCGATAGCTGCCGCGGCTGGATAACTGGCACCCTTTTTAAGTTCTTCTTTAATACGCTGATCAAATGTATGTTTATGCTCATCAATAAGCTTTGCTGTTTCTAAAAACGGCTCAATATCACCATTTTCACTCCCGAAAAACAGCGCCTCGCATCCAAGTTTGTTCAGGATGGAAACACTGCCGCGTGCAAAAATGTCCGCTTTTTGCACCGCATAAAGATATGGCAGCTCAATGACAACATCGACTCCGTTTTGCAGCGCCATTTTTGTTCGGGCCCATTTTGATACTACAGCCGGTTCTCCGCGCTGTAAAAAATGTCCGCTCATTACCGCAACAGCCGTGTCGCATCCGGTTTGCCGCTTTGCTGTTTGGGCATGATAAAGGTGACCGTTATGAAAGGGATTATATTCAACCACCAATCCGACAGCTTTCATATTTTTTCCGCCTTTCTTGCTATGTTTAAAAACGTATGGTACATTTGCAAATGAAAACTCTTACGTCTTATTTTTATTTTAAGTGTATGCATCGCATATTCCGCTGTCAACGATACTTCAATGGCAGCATTATGCTGTAAAGAAAAAATATTGACAAAAACAATCTTAAAAGCTATAATCATGTTTGTTGCTTTCATGAGGTGATACAAATGAAATGGACGATTTATCAGCTGCATCAAATGCCGAAACAAAGTTTTGAGTTTGATGAAACAGTTGAGTTAAATGAGCTGACAAAGGTGAATTCTGACATTCGCCGCATTTCTCCCGTTCGGGTGAAGGGCAGAGCGGATATCAAATCCAAACAGGTTTCGTTTGATTTTACAATTTCAGGCGAAATGATTTTGCCATGTTCAAGAACACTCGTTGATGTTCCGTATCCATTTGAAATTTCAACAAAAGAACTGTTTATATTTCATCAGACGGATGATATAGAAGATGATGACGTTCACATTGTTGAGGACGATACTATCGACTTAACTCCGATCGTGAAAGAAGAAATTCTTTTAGAAATCCCTATGCAAATCTTTTGTGAATCTGAACAAGAAAAAGGAGCTGCTCCTCAAGAAGGAAAGGACTGGCAAGTCATTTCGGAGGAAGACAAGAAGAATCAAGTTGATCCGAGACTTGCAGCCCTAGAAAAGCTCTTAAAACAAGATGATGAATCTTAACTCTTTAAGGAGGTGGGAATAATGGCTGTACCTTTTAGAAGAACTTCTAAAATGAAGAAAAGATTGCGCCGTACACATTTCAAACTTAATGTACCTGGTATGACAGAATGTCCGTCATGCGGAGAGATGAAATTGTCTCACCGTGTATGCAAAGCATGCGGATCATACAACGGCAAAGACATAAATGTAAAAAGTAACTAATAAGAAAAGCGCAGGGTGAAAGCCCTGCGCTTTTTCTTTTTCTCTCCCTGCCAGCTTGCGGAAAATTTGTGAGTGCAAATAGTCTATCTAATCTATTACCGGCATATGTATGAGATAAATAAGCTGACATGGAGGGAGATTGAATTTGACCATTACAAGACAAGATGCTTGGACTCAGGATGAGGATTTGCTGCTGGCAGAAGTGGTGCTTCGTCATATTCGAGAGGGAGGAACACAGCTTTCCGCCTTTGAGGAGGTTGGAAGGGCGCTGACCAGAACCGCGGCAGCCTGTGGTTTCAGGTGGAACTCGTATGTGAGAAAACAATACCAGTCAGGCATAGAGCTTGCGAAAAAGCAGAGGAAAGAACTGAGAAAGCAAATCGGCGTTCATTCGGTCAATATGCCGAATTCCGTCAAGCAGACTGCTGCGGCAGCGTCAGAAGGAAAACGAGATTTGTCCATTCAGGATGTGATTCAATTTCTCGAACAATTCAAAGAAGCGCCGTCTGCACAAGAATTTCAGCTCGAAAGGGAAAAATTGAAGGAGCAAATCCAATCGCTGCAAAAAGAGCTTGAGGATTTACGGAGTGAAAATCAAACATTGAGGAACCAGCTAGAGATGACAGAAGAGGATTACAAGGCACTGATCGATATCATGGATCGGGCCAGAAAAATGGTTGTTTCAAAAGAAGACGGAAGAATGAAAAAAGCGGCTCAAGAAACGTAATGAAATGCCTGAAATGAACCGGCCCTAGAGTAAGAATAGGCCGGTTGTTTTTATTTCTATGCAGACTCTCCGGGTGTCATTTCATGATCCATATCAGGATGCCAGATGAGCGGGTTTTCCCCTTTGTCCCGCGCCATATCATATTTAACAGTTTCAAAGTTCATTTTATTCCAAAATTCCGCTGATTTCATTCGCGGATTTGTCCGAATCGGCATTTTGAATGATTTAGCGAATTCAACCAACGCTGTCCCGTATCCTCTGTTCTGGTAGCCCGGAAGAACCTCAAGCTTCCACAGTTCCAAGTAATCCTGACGGTTGTCGAAATAAGGATTCGATTTGCCGTTAACTTGATATAGACTCATTCGCGCTACAAGTTTATCCCCGAAATAAATCCCGTAAAAAGGCGAGGTGCTGTCATTTTCAATAATATTATCCTGAAGATCTTCAAGCATTGAAAGCTCCTGAATGCCGTATTCTTTGAATTTCTTGAATTCTTCAAGTGTTTTATAGTTGATGAGCAGACGTTCTACCTTTACCAAACCAATCTCCCCCTTTGTTGTTTCTACATATATTGTAAACGCTTTAATTAAAAAATCCAAATATTTAAACTTTAATTTTAAGCACACGGAATCTTTGAGAAGTAATTTCTTCGTACTTCTGCTATGATAATACGTAAATGCTAAATTGGGTGTGACATCATGAAAATTGGAATTATCGGCGGAGGTTCCGTCGGTCTTTTATGCGCCTATTATTTGTCACTTCATCACGAGGTGACTGTTGTGACAAGGCGGAAAGAACAGGCTGCGGCCATTCAGTCTGAAGGGATACGGCTTTATAAAGGCGGAGAAGAATTCAGCGCTGATTGCAGTGCGGACACGAATATCAATTCGGATTTTGATCTTCTTGTCGTGACAGTGAAGCAGCATCAGCTTCAGTCTGTTTTTCCGTGGCTTGAACGGATCGGGAAAACGAACATATTATTTTTGCAAAACGGCATGGGACATATCCACGACCTAAAAGACTGGCGCGTTGGCCATTCCATTTATGTTGGAATCGTTGAGCACGGAGCTGTAAGAAAATCAGATACAGCTGTTGATCATACTGGCTTAGGTGCGATAAAATTGAGCGCGTTCGACGAAGCTGAACCAGATCGGCTGAACATCTTGCTTCAGCATAACCACTCGGATTTTCCAATTCGTTATGAGACGGATTGGTACCGCCTGCTGACGGGCAAGCTGATTGTAAATGCTTGTATCAATCCGTTAACCGCGTTATTGCAGGTGAAAAATGGAGAACTGCTGACAACGCCAGCTTATCTGGCTTTTATGAAACTGGTTTTTCAGGAGGCTTGCCTCATTTTAAAGCTTGAAGACGAAGCTGAGGCTTGGGAGCGGGTTCGGGCCGTTTGCGGGCAAACGAAAGGAAATCGCTCTTCTATGCTGGTTGACGTCATTGAAGGCCGGCAGACAGAAGCTGACGCTATTATCGGATATTTATTGAAGGAAGCAAGCCTTCACGGCCTTGATGCCGTCCATCTGGAGTTTTTATACGGCAGCATTAAAGCTTTGGAGCGAAATACAAACAAAGTCTTTTGAGCTTTTTCTGTAACATGCTATACTCATTTCGGATAACTAACTATTTATTGGAGAAAGGAAGTTCTAGAAGATGCAGCTAACTGAACTTTCCATCAAAAATCAGAATGTGTTTGTACAGCACTATATAGATGGCAAAGAAGAAATGTCTTCTTTTTTTGATTACAGCATTCATAATAAGGACATCTGGCGCGAAAGACTGAAAGACTTATCTTCCCGTTTTTTCGCAAGAGAGGAATTGGCGGCGTACTTAACCTCATACCATAACAAATTCGGTTCAAGTGCCATGCAGTCTGCTATTGAGAAGCTGAAGGACCCGTCAAGTGCCGCTGTTGTCGGCGGACAGCAGGCCGGACTTTTAACAGGACCGCTTTACACGATACATAAAATCATTTCAATCATTGTGTTAGCAAAGGAACAAGAAAAGCAACTGCAAGTGCCCGTCATACCGATTTTCTGGGTGGCCGGAGAAGACCACGATTTGGATGAGATTAATTTTGTTCATACATCTGAAGAGAACGGGCCTGTGAAAAAAAAGCTGCCTCAGTCTTATTGGAAGAAATCTTCGGCAGCGAGCACATCGCTTGATCAGGAAAAATGTGCCGCGTGGATAGATGATGTATTTGCCGCTTTTGAGGAAACTGACCACACGAATGCACTTCTCGACAATGTAAAACGATGTTTAAGAGAATCTGTTACATTCACTGACTTCTTTGAACTGTTGATCGCGGATCTGTTCCAAGAGGAGGGTTTAGTTTTATTAAATTCTGGAGATCCAGGGATTAAAAAGCTGGAAACGGCCATGTTCCAAAAGATTCTTCGGGAAAATGATGAACTCGCCCGCGCGGTTTCAGATCAGCAGGCCTTCATGCGTGAAGCAGGCTACAAGCCGATTATCGAGTCCGGAAAAGAACAGGCGAATCTGTTTTATGAATATGAAGAAGAGCGTTTTTTAATTGAAAAAGACAACGGCCGTTTTGTCATCAATGAGCTTGATCTCGGATGGTCGATGGATGAACTTTATACACATATGGAAGAGCATCCTGAGCGCTTCAGCAACAATGTTGTGACGAGGCCGTTAATGCAGGAATACCTCATTCCGACTTTAGCATTTATTGCAGGGCCCGGAGAAATCAACTATTGGGGTGAGCTCAAACAGGCCTTTGCGGTGATGGACTTTAAAATGCCTCCTGTTATGCCAAGGCTGAACATTACGATACTTGAACGGCATATTGAGAAAAAACTGCTTGAACGGAATATCGCATTACAAGACGCGATTGAACGCGGAACGGAGAATCAAAGAGAGACATACTTTGAGCATCAGATTCCGGAAGAGTTTACGGCAGTGATGGATCAGGCGAAAAGCCAAATTGAAGCGATTCACAAAACGGTCCGGCAGGAGGCGTTAAAGGTTGATCAAAGCATGGAACCTTTACTCCTGAAAAATGCCGCCTTTATTCAGGATCAGCTTCAGTTCTTAGAGCGTACTGTGACGAAGCGAATTGAAGAAAAAGAAGGCTACGTCTTGAAGGATTATGAGAGAATCCAAAATAGTATTAAACCGCTTCTTGCACCGCAAGAACGAATTTGGAATATTATGTATTATTTAAACAGGTACGGTCCAAAATTCTTCACATCATTCAAAAATCTGCCATTTTCTTTTCAAAATCAACATCAAGTTGTCAAACTTTGAAATAAAGTTTTAAAGAACCCTGACTAGTTCAGGGTTTTTTTTTATGGGTAAACAGTGTAAAATGAAGTTGTGGAGAGAAGTGGTGGATAGTGGTGAGTTAAGGAGAGAAAGTGGGGCAAGAGATCATGTTTATGGGTGAATACCAGCATACCATCGATGCGAAAGGCCGCATGATCGTACCCGCTAAATTCAGAGAAGGCCTGGGTGAGCAATTTGTGCTGACTAGAGGGCTTGACCAATGTCTCTTCGGCTACCCTATGCACGAATGGAAACAAATTGAAGAGAAACTAAAAGCACTTCCTCTCACTAAAAAAGATGCCCGCGCTTTTACCCGTTTCTTCTTTTCAGGGGCGACCGAATGCGAACTGGACAAGCAAGGCAGGGTAAATATCGCATCATCTCTATTGAATTACGCCAAACTGGAAAAAGAATGTGTTGTTATCGGGGTTTCTAATCGAATTGAATTGTGGAGTAAAGTAATTTGGGAACAATACACAGAAGAGCAAGAAGATTCATTTGCTGAAATTGCTGAAAACATGATTGGGTTTGATATATAATGATTCTTCGTGTATAACACTCTAAAAACAATTTCAATTCATCCTGATAAAAGGTGGGACCAACACATTATGTTTCAACACAAGACAGTACTTCTTCGTGAAACCGTAGACGGGCTCAATATTAAACCGGACGGTACATATGTAGACTGCACACTCGGCGGAGCTGGGCACAGTACATACTTATTGCAGCAGTTATCCGAGAAGGGGCGTTTAATCGCTTTTGACCAAGACGATATGGCATTACAGCATGCGAAAGAAGCGTTGTCCGATTATAAAGGGCAGCTTATTCTGATTAAAAGCAATTTCAGGTATTTAAAAGAATGTTTGAATGAACAAGGCATTACTGAAGTAGACGGTATTTTATTTGATTTAGGGGTGTCTTCTCCGCAGCTGGATACACCGGAACGCGGATTCAGTTACCATCATGACGCACCGTTGGACATGAGGATGGACCAGTCGGCCACACTTACGGCGAAAGAAGTCGTTAATGAGTGGCGCTATGAGGATCTCGTTCGTATCTTCTTTAAATACGGCGAAGAAAAGTTCAGTAAACAGATCGCCAGAAAGATTGAGGAGGCAAGAATCAAATCTCCTATTCAAACTACGGGCCAACTGGTCGATCTAATAAAAGACGCGATTCCCGCTCCAGCGAGAAGGAGCGGAGGACATCCTGCTAAACGCGTGTTTCAGGCAATCAGAATTGCCGTGAACGATGAACTTAAGGTGTTTGAAGAGGCTTTGGAGCAAGCAATTGAGGTTCTGAAGCCAGGGGGAAGGGTATCAGTCATTACCTTCCACTCGCTTGAAGACAGAATTTGCAAATCCACTTTTAAAGAAAAGTCGTCACTTCCGGAACTTCCTCCGGGTCTTCCAGTCATACCGGAAGAATTTGAACCGGAGTTAAAGCTCATCACACGAAAACCGATTACGGCATCTCAAGAAGAGCTTGAAGAAAACAACCGGGCTCGTTCTGCAAAGCTTCGGATTGCCGAAAAAAGAAAATAACAAAACGCGAAAGCAAAATTAAAAGGAGGTCATCAGCCTATGAGCAATTTAGCTTACCAACCAGAGAAACAGCAGCGGCATGCGATCAGTCCTGAGAAAAAAGTGATTGTCAAGAAAAGGGCTTCCATTACTCTCGGAGAAAAAGTGCTCCTTGTCCTCTTTGCTGCGGCGGTGCTCAGCGTATCGCTTTTGATTGTATCGAAGGCGTATGCGGCATATCAAACCAATATTGAGGTGCAAAAACTTGAGGAGCAAATTTCAGCCGAAAACAAGCAAATTGGTGACCTCGAAAAAAATGTTGCTGATTTAAGCAAACCGCAGCGCATTATGGACATTGCGAAAAAGAACGGCTTGAATTTAAAAGATAAAAAAGTGAAAAATATACAGGAATGATTCAAATGCCAAAAAAGAATAAATTTATGAATAGAGGAGCAGCGATTCTAAGTATTTGTTTCGCTCTCTTTTTCTTTGTCATCCTGGGTAGAATGGCATATATTCAAATAACCGGAAAAGCGGACGGCGAAGTGCTTGCGACAAAAGCGACAGAGCAGCATGAAAAGAAACGGACCATTGAGGCGAGCCGCGGCTCGATTTTAGACCGAAAAGGAAAAGTGATTGCGGAGGACACAGCGACGTATAAGCTGATTGCCATTCTCGATAAAAAAATGACGACTGATGTTAAGCATCCTCAGCATGTCCAAAACAAAGAAAAAACCGCGGAAGCGCTGTCTAAAGTGATAAAGATGGACAAGGCTGACATCCTTGATATCTTAAATAAGGATGCGAAACAAGTTGAGTTCGGCTCAGCAGGCCGGGATATTACGTATTCGCAAAAGCAAAAAATCGAAAAGCTGAACCTTTCGGGTATTTCATTTTTACGGGATACAAAACGCTACTATCCAAACGGAGTATTTGCGTCTAATCTAATCGGCTATGCCGAGGTTGATCAAGAAACAAATGAAATTTCCGGCGCGATGGGATTAGAAAAAGTGCTGGATAAGTATTTGAAGGAGCGGGACGGATATGTGACATATGAAAGCGACAAATCCGGCTGGGAGCTCCCGAACAGCAAAAATAAAATTACAGCGCCAAAAAATGGTGACAATGTATATTTAACCATTGATCAGAAAATTCAAACCTTTTTGGAAGACAGCATGACAAAAGTAGCGCAAAAGTATAATCCGAAAAAAATCATGGCCGCAGTCGTCGATCCGAAAACGGGCAAAGTGCTTGCTATGGGACAGCGCCCAAGCTTTGATCCGAACACGCGCGATGTGACGAACTACTATAATGATTTAATTTCATATGCGTATGAGCCTGGTTCAACGATGAAGATATTTACACTCGCTGCTGCGATGCAGGAAAACGTGTTTAATGCGAACGAAAAATATAAATCAGGTACGTTTGAAGTTGGCGGGGAACCTGTCAGGGACCATAATAGAGGTATAGGCTGGGGACCGACAACCTATCATGACGGCGTCCTAAGATCGTCAAATGTTGCATTTGCGAAACTGGCGAAAGAAAAGCTAGGATATGACCGTCTTAATCAATATTTACACAAATTCAATTTTTATCAAAAAACAGGTATTGATTTGCCAGGAGAAGTCTCCAGTAAAATTAACTTTAAATATGAATTTGATAAGGCGTCAACCGCATATGGACAAGCGTCTGCAGTCACACCAATTCAGCAGCTTCAGGCCGCAACGGCAATTGCGAATGACGGCAAAATGATGAAACCTTATGTGATTGACCATATTGTTGATCCCGATAAAGATAAAACCGTCTATCAAAATAAGCCGGAATCAGCCGGAACCCCAATTTCTGCAAGCACAGCGAAAAAGGTGCGGGATATATTGGGAGAAGTTGTTACGTCGAAAATCGGAACAGGGCAAGCCTATAAAATCGAAGGTTTTGATGTTGCCGGGAAAACAGGTACTGCGCAAATAGCTGGTAAAGGCGGATATCTAGACGGAACAGATGACTATATCTTTTCGTTTATGGGTATGGCACCAAAAGATGATCCTGAGCTTTTAATTTATGTTGCTGTACAGCAGCCGCAGTTAAAGGCAGGACAAAGCAGTTCAGATCCAGTTTCTGAAATCTTCAACCCAACAATGAAAAACAGCCTGCACTACCTGAACATCGAACCGACTGAAAAATCTGACTCAAATAAGGAAGAAACAAAAGCGCAGACGATGCCTGATTTAACAGATCAAACGGTTACTGCTGCTCAAAAGAAAGCAAAAGAAGAGAATCTCACACCGATTGTCATCGGCAGTGATGTCGCTGTAAAAGAACAGTATCCGAAAGCGGATGAGGAAGTTCTCACCAATCAGAAGGTCTTTCTGAAGACGGGCGGTAAAATCAAAATGCCTGATATGACAGGCTGGTCGAGAAGAGAGGTTCTTCAGTACGGCGAGCTGTCGGGAATTCATATTGAAGTAAGCGGACAAGGCTACGCTGTCAGCCAAAGCGTCAAGAAGGACAAAGAAATAAAAGGAAAAAACGTTATCAAGGTTAAGTTTAAAAACCCTGATTAAAAAGAAAGAAAGCTTGCCGGGGATTTTCCCCATTATGCAGGCTTTCTTTTTTTATACCTTCAGAGGAGCATCGTTCTACCTGTCCAATTACAGGCATAAAATGAAACAAGCCTAAATAAGGAGTGAACGGTCTCTTGCGCGTCTCGAATGTAACGGTTAGAAAACGTTTATTATTTGTTTTGCTTTTTGGCGTGATCGTGTTTCTGATCATTGATACTAGGCTGGGGTATGTTCAGTTTGTGATGGGCGAGAAACTGACTTCGCTGGCGAAAGATTCCTGGAGCAGGAACTTGCCGTTTGAGCCGGAGAGAGGCGAGATTCTGGATCGGAACGGTGTGAAACTCGCAACAAACAAAAGTGCGCCGACCGTATTCGTCGTGCCGCGCCAAGTTCAGAATCCAATGAAAACGAGCAAGCAGCTTGCGGCGGTTTTAAACATGTCAGAAGAAAAAGTATATAAGCATGTGACAAAAAAAGCGTCAATCGAAAAGATAACTCCTGAAGGAAGAAAGATTTCAAATGAAAAGGCGAAAGAAATCAAAGCGCTTGATTTAAAGGGAGTGTATGTAGCGGAGGATAGTATCCGCCATTACCCGTTCGGCAGCTTTTTATCTCATGTGCTTGGATTTGCCGGGATTGACAACCAAGGGCTCCTTGGACTTGAAGCCTATTACGACGATGATCTAAAAGGGGAAAAAGGTTCTGTTAAGTTTTATACAGATGCCAAGGGGAAGAAAATGCCTGATGAAGCGGATGACTACACGCCGCCTAAGGACGGGCTTGATATGAAGCTGACAGTTGATTCAAAGGTTCAAACGATAATGGAAAGAGAGCTTGATAACGCTGAGGCCAAATATCACCCTGACGGTATGATTGCTGTGGCTATGAATCCGAAAAACGGAGAAATATTGGGAATGGCTAGCAGGCCTGACTTTGACCCGGCTGATTATCAATCGGTCGATCCGTCCGTCTACAATCGGAATCTGCCGGTATGGAGCACGTATGAGCCGGGATCTACCTTTAAAATTATTACACTTGCAGCAGCACTTGAGGAGCAAAAAGTAAATTTAAAACGTGATCAATTTTATGATAAAGGGCATGCGGAAGTGGACGGAGCGAGACTGCGGTGCTGGAAAAGAGGCGGGCACGGGCTGCAGACGTATCTAGAAGTTGTACAGAACTCCTGCAACCCGGGGTTTGTTGAATTAGGCGAGCGCTTAGGAAAGGAGAAGCTTTTCAAATATATCAAAGACTTTGGTTTCGGCCAAAAAACGGGAATTGATCTGCAGGGCGAGGGAACAGGAATCTTATTCCCGCTTGACAGAGTAGGTCCGGTGGAGCAAGCGACGACGGCTTTCGGACAGGGGGTATCTGTCACGCCGATTCAGCAGGTTGCAGCCGTATCTGCCGCTGTAAACGGAGGAACGCTCTACACACCTTATATTGCAAAGGAATGGATCGATCCTGTAACGAAAAAAACCGTTAAAAAACAATCACCAATCGCAAAGAAACAAGTTATTTCTGAGGGGACATCAAAACAAATCCGCTATGCATTAGAGAGCGTCGTCGCAGAAGGCACAGGCCGTAATGCATTTGTGGAAGGGTATCGTGTCGGCGGAAAAACGGGAACTGCACAAAAGGTTAAAGATGGAAAATACCTTGAAAACAACCATATTGTGTCATTTATCGGTTTCGCGCCGGCTGACGATCCGAGTCTTGTCGTCTATGTCGCGGTGGATAACCCGAAAGGCACGATTCAGTTTGGCGGAACGGTTGCAGCGCCAATTGTCGGGAATATTATGAGAGACAGCCTGCCGGAGCTTGGTGTGAAGCCTCGGAAAAATCAAATCGAGAAAAAATACCAATGGAACGACACAAAAACAGTAGAAGTTCCGAATGTTGTAGGGATGTCTGTCTCAGATCTTGAGTCACTTTTGGTGAATCTCAATGTAGATGCTTCCGGGAAAGGAAGCAAAATCGTTAAACAATCGCCAGCTGCCGGAACGAAAGTAAAAGAGGGCTCAAAGATACGCGTTTATTTGACTGAAGAAGATGAAAAGGAGGCAGCCGATTAATTCGGGCTGCCTTTTATTTTATTGCAGAAAAAATGCTGATATCTTTCAAGATTAGCTGGATGTATCCTTTTATTTACGCTAAAATATGAACTGTATGCTTAAAATCATTATCACATCAGTTGACGTGACTTTAATGATAAAAAGAACGAACTAGAATGTTGAGAGGTTTGATACGATGAAACTTACAAAGCTGCTTACATATTTAACAACCGAACCTTCTGTAAACGACTCACAAGACCCTGAAATAACTTCAATTGAGATGGACTCCAGAGAAGTAAAGAAAGGGAGTCTTTTTGTATGTGTAAAAGGGTATACGGTGGATGGCCATGATTTTGCGCAAAAAGCAGTAGAAAGCGGCGCAGCGGCTATTGTGGCAGAAAAAGAGCTCGATGTGGATGTGCCTGTCATTATTGTCCGGCGGTCACTGCGTGCGCTAAGCGTTTTGTCCGATGCGTTTTACGGACAGCCGACAAAGAAGCTTCAGCTGATCGGAATCACAGGCACAAACGGCAAAACATCAACGACCCATATGGTCGATGAGATTCTGAAAAAAGCGGGAAAACGCACAGGCTTGATCGGTACCATGTACATGAAAATCGGTGATGAAACACTTCCCGTTAAAAACACGACTCCGGAAAGCGTCACGCTGCAGAAAACGTTTAAGAAAATGAATGACAAGCAAGTAGACACTGCCATCATGGAAGTTTCTTCTCACGCTTTGTCTTTAGGACGTGTTCATGGGTGTGATTATGATATTGCCGTGTTTACGAATTTAACGCAGGACCATCTGGACTATCATAAAACGATGGATGAGTACCGACAGGCAAAAAGCCTGCTTTTTTCTCAGCTTGGCGGGGCATTCAACCACGAGCACCCAAAGCGTGCCGTACTGAATGCTGACGATGAGGCGAGCGCTTATTTTGAAAAGGTGACCGCAGCGCATATCTCTACATACGGAATTAAAAACAACGCTGATGTGATGGCGAAGAACATCACGATCACTGCACAGGGAACAAGCTTTGATCTTGTGACAAACAAAGGCGCTAAGCACATTACAATGTCGCTTGTCGGACAATTTAATGTGTATAATGTGCTGGCAGCTGTTGCAACATGTATCGCAGCAGGCATTCCGTTTGAAACCATCACTGCAGCTGTTGAAGAATTGCATGGCGTAAGAGGCCGATTTGAATTGGTCAATCAGCAGCAGGAGTTTCCGGTTATCGTTGATTACGCACACACGCCGGACAGCCTTGAAAATGTGCTGAAGACTTGCAGAGATATGACGGAAGGAAAGCTTTTTGTCGTTGTTGGCTGCGGGGGAGACAGAGATAAGACGAAACGCCCGAAAATGGCTAAAATCGCTGTGGAGCTGGCTGACGAACCGATTTTCACTTCGGATAATCCGAGAAGCGAAGATCCCCGCGCGATTTTAAGAGATATGGAAGCTGGAGTAGAGAACGAATACTATCACAGCATTGCAAACCGCGAGCAGGCGATCTTTTTCGCGATTGCCAATGCCAAAAAAGGCGACGTTGTTCTCATTGCCGGAAAAGGGCATGAAACCTATCAGCAGATTGGAAGCGAAACTTTCGATTTTGACGATGCTGAAGTGGCGGCGAGAGCCATTGTCGAACTCAATAAAAATAAGACGAATTCATAGGAAAGAGATGTTATGGAATAATGGAGCTTGAAAAGATGTTTCATATGGAAAAAAATCATGAATATGATAACTACGTATGTCGTTTGAAAGAAACAGGAGGAGAAAAGGACAATGCTTGAGCAAGTCATTCTGTTTACAATTTTAATGGGGTTTTTAATTAGTGTTCTGCTCTCTCCGATTCTTATTCCGTTTTTAAGAAGATTAAAATTCGGCCAGAGTATTAGAGAAGAAGGACCGAAATCACATCAGAAAAAATCAGGGACGCCGACAATGGGCGGGGTCATGATCATACTTTCTATCATTGTGACAACTATTGTTATGACACAGAAGTTTTCAGAAATAAGCCCGGAAATGGTGCTGCTTCTGTTTGTTACGCTAGGCTACGGTTTGCTTGGCTTTTTAGATGATTACATCAAGGTCGTCATGAAGCGCAACCTTGGATTGACGTCAAAGCAAAAGCTGATCGGACAAATTATCATTGCGGTTGTATTTTATGCCGTGTACCATTACTACAATTTTGCGACGGACATTCGCGTGCCTGGAACTGACTTATCATTTGATCTTGGCTGGGCTTACTTTATCCTGGTGCTCTTTATGCTTGTCGGCGGATCAAATGCAGTTAACCTGACTGACGGTCTTGACGGTTTATTATCCGGTACGGCTGCGATTGCTTTTGGCGCCTTTGCTATCCTGGCATGGAATCAGTCTCAATATGACGTAGCCATTTTCTCAGTTGCCGTTGTCGGTGCAGTGCTGGGCTTCCTCGTATTTAATGCTCATCCGGCCAAAGTCTTTATGGGAGATACGGGATCGCTTGCATTGGGAGGAGCTATCGTTACCATTGCCATTTTAACGAAATTGGAGATCCTGCTGGTTATCATCGGCGGTGTATTCGTTATCGAGACATTATCCGTTATTCTGCAGGTTATCAGCTTTAAAACGACAGGTAAACGAATCTTTAAAATGAGTCCGCTTCATCACCATTATGAGCTTGTAGGCTGGTCTGAATGGAGAGTAGTCGTGACGTTTTGGGCTGCGGGACTTTTGCTTGCCGTTTTAGGAATTTACATCGAGGTGTGGTTATAAGTGGAAAATGATCAATTTTTACAGAATCAGCATTTTTTAATCCTTGGGCTCGCGAAAAGCGGGTATGCGGCGGCATCCATTCTTCATGACAAAGGCATTTACGTTGCAGTCAACGACCAAAAGCCTTTTGAAGAAAACGAACCAGCCCAAAAGCTTTCTGAAAAGGGAATCGAGGTTGTTTGCGGAGAGCATCCAGTTTCTCTGTTCGATCAGCATCAAATCACAGTTCTGATCAAAAACCCGGGAATTCCTTATGAAAATATTATGGTTCAGGAAGCGGAAAAAAGAGGCATCCCGGTTTGGACGGAAATTGAGCTTGCTTACTACCTGACAAACGCCAAGTTTATCGGGATTACCGGATCGAACGGAAAAACGACCACGACAACGCTGATTTATGAAATGCTCAAAGCTGACTCGCAAAAGGCACTGATTGCCGGAAACATCGGCACAGTCGCAAGTGAGGTTGCCTATCATGCTGATGGGGATGAATGGATCGTTACTGAACTGTCTTCGTTTCAGCTGATGGGAACACACGCTTTTAGACCGGAAATCAGCCTGATCTTAAACGTGTTTGACGCTCATTTGGATTATCACCATACGCGAGAAAACTATGAAAAAGCGAAACAGAAAGTGTATCTTCATCAGGTTGCTTCAGATAAAGCCATTGTCAACCAGGATGATGAAACTGTCGTGCGTCTGGCTGAAGCAGGAAAAGCCGAAATCATCCCATTTTCAGTCAGCAAAACGCTTGAACAGGGCGCTTATGTAAAAGACGGTATGATTATGTTCAGCGGCGAAGCCATTATTCCTCTGGAAGAGGTTGTGCTGCCCGGCGCTCATAATTTGGAGAACATTTTAGCTGCCATTGCAGTTGTGAAAACGGCAGGAGTGTCCAGCGAAGCAGTTAAAAAGGTGCTGACAAGCTTTACTGGCGTGAAGCACCGTCTGCAATATGTCACAACAGTGAAAGACCGCAAGTTTTATAATGATAGTAAAGCGACAAACATTTTGGCGACAAGCAAGGCGCTTTCAGCTTTTGACAAACCGGTCATTCTGCTTGCGGGCGGACTGGATCGCGGAAATGGTTTTGACGACTTAAAACCGTATATGAAACATGTCAAAGCATTGCTTACATTTGGCCAGACAGCGCCGAAACTTGAGAAGCTCGGCAATGAGATGGGAATACAACATGTCAAACGTGTCGATAATGTTGAACAAGCAGTATCTGCGGCGTTTGCGCTCTCAAATGAAGGAGATGTCATCCTGCTGTCACCTGCGTGTGCGAGCTGGGATCAATTCAAAACATTTGAAGAACGCGGTGACATGTTTATAGATGCCGTGCATATGCTTAAGTAAGGGCTTGTCTTGGAGTAAATCGGCAGCCCTAATGACTTTAAGCTTGGGGTGTCGATTGCTTTGACTACTAAAAAAACATCGCCTGATTTCTTATTGGTCATCATTACGTTATTATTATTAACAATCGGATTAATTATGGTGTACAGTGCGAGTGCGGTATGGGCGGATTATAAATTTGACGACTCATTCTTTTTCGCGAAACGGCAGCTGCTGTTTGCAGGAATCGGTGTCATTGCCATGTTTTTCATCATGAATGTTGATTATTGGACTTGGAGGACATGGTCCAAGTTGCTGATGGTTATCTGCTTTTTCCTTCTGGTGCTTGTTTTGATACCAGGCGTTGGTATGGTGCGAAACGGTTCAAGAAGCTGGATCGGAGTCGGGGCATTCAGCATACAGCCTTCAGAGTTTATGAAGCTTGCGATGATCGCATTCCTTGCTAAATTTCTCTCTGAAAAACAAAAAAACATCACATCGTTCAGACGGGGGTTCGTCCCGGCACTTGGCATCGTGTTTTCAGCGTTTTTGATTATCATGTGCCAGCCTGACCTCGGAACAGGGACGGTGATGGTCGGAACTTGTATTGTCATGATTTTTGTAGCCGGCGCGCGAATCGCCCATTTTGTCTTTCTCGGGCTGATTGGCCTCAGCGGATTTGTCGGACTCGTACTATCGGCTCCATATCGGATTAAGCGGATTACCTCCTACTTAAATCCGTGGGAAGACCCGCTCGGAAGCGGTTTTCAAATCATTCAATCGCTTTATGCAGTGGGGCCCGGCGGATTGTTTGGAATGGGCCTTGGACAAAGCAGACAGAAGTTCTTTTATCTGCCTGAGCCGCAAACAGACTTTATTTTCGCCATCTTGTCAGAGGAACTTGGCTTTATCGGGGGAACACTTATTTTGCTTCTCTTCAGCGTTCTGCTGTGGAGAGGGATCAGAATTGCGCTCGGTGCCCCTGATCTGTACGGAAGCTTTGTCGCAGTCGGCATTATTTCAATGATTGCCATTCAAGTCATGATTAATATCGGCGTAGTAACGGGCCTTATTCCGGTAACAGGCATCACGCTCCCGTTTCTAAGCTACGGAGGCTCTTCATTGACCCTGATGCTGATGGCTGTCGGTGTGCTGCTGAACGTGAGCCGCTACTCGAGGTATTAATGAATGTTTGCCAAAGTTTCCTGTGAAACAGAAAGCTGGGAAACAATTGATGCGATAACCCTGTCCAACAAAACAGGGTTATCGTTATGTTATAGAGAAACTTAGACTGGGGGAAGAGATATGCGAATTGCAATAAGCGGAGGCGGTACAGGAGGACATATTTATCCTGCGCTTGCTTTTATTAAAGAAGTGCAGCGCCGTCATCCTGATGTGGAATTTTTATATATCGGAACAGAAAACGGACTGGAGAAAAAAATTGTTGAGCGGGAGAATATACCGTTTCGTTCAATTGAAATTACAGGATTTAAAAGAAAGCTGTCATTTGAAAACGTCAAGACTGTGATGCGTTTTCTGAAGGGTGTAAAAAAGAGCAAGTCGTACTTAGCGGAATTTAAGCCCGATGCCGTGATTGGAACGGGCGGTTACGTCTGCGGGCCTGTTGTCTATGCCGCTGCGAAAATGGGAATTCCGACTATTGTCCATGAACAAAACAGCCTGCCGGGCATCACGAATAAGTTTCTTTCAAAATATGTTAATAAAGTAGCGATTTGTTTTGAAGAAGCAAAATCACATTTTCCTGGCGAGAAAGTTGTATTTACGGGAAACCCGAGAGCCTCTGAAGTCGTCTCAATAAAGACGGGCCGATCAATGGCTGAATTTGGGCTTTCTGAAGAGAAAAAAACGGTCTTAATCTTTGGCGGAAGCCGAGGCGCTGCACCGATTAACCGTGCTGTCATTGACATGCAGGATGAGCTGAAAACAAGAGACTACCAAGTGCTGTATATCACCGGTGAAGTTCACTATGAAAAAGTGATGAATGAGCTGAAAAGCAAGGGTGCCGCTGATAATATGGTCACAAAGCCGTTTCTTCATCAAATGCCAGAGTATTTAAAGGCCATTGATGTCATTGTGGCCAGAGCCGGTGCGACGACGATTGCCGAAATTACTGCTCTCGGAATCCCAAGTGTTCTGATCCCAAGCCCATATGTAACAGCGAATCACCAGGAGGTCAATGCCAGATCTCTCGGCCAGCATGATGCGGCGATTGTTCTGAAAGAAACAGAGCTCAACGGTGAAAAGCTGATTGATGCGCTTGACCGGATTGTATTGAATGAGCAAACGTTAAAGGAAATGAGCGAACGGACAAAGTCACTCGGTGTTCCTGACGCGGCTGCCCGTTTATACAGCGTACTCGAAGAATTGAAAAAATAATAGAAAAGCAAATGGAATGCGGAGGTTTACGATGGAGAAAGTGATACAGGAATTAAAAGAACGCGAAGTCGGCAAGGTTCTTGCAAACGAACCGCTCGCGAATCATACAACGATGAAAATCGGCGGACCTGCGGATGTATTGGTCATTCCAAGCAGTGTAGATGCTGTCAAAGATATCATGGACGTTATTAAAAAATATGATGTGAAGTGGACAGTCATCGGCCGTGGATCAAATCTTCTTGTTTTAGATGAGGGAATCAGAGGCGTAGTGATTAAGCTGGGTGCAGGCCTTGACCATCTGGAGCTTGAAGGGGAGCAAGTGACGGTCGGAGGCGGTTATTCAGTGGTCCGTCTTGCTACCTCATTGAGCAAAAAAGGCCTGTCCGGTTTGGAATTTGCTGCCGGTATTCCAGGATCAGTCGGCGGAGCGGTTTACATGAATGCCGGCGCTCACGGCTCTGATATGAGCGAAATCCTCGTCAAAGCACATATTTTGTTTGAAGACGGCACGATTGAGTGGCTGACAAATGAGCAGATGGATTTCAGCTACAGAACATCTGTATTACAAAAGAAACGCCCGGGCGTTTGCCTTGAAGCCGTTCTGCAGCTGGAGCAGAAGGATAAAGAATCAATCGTTCAGCAAATGCAAAGCAATAAAGACTACAGAAAAAATACACAGCCGTATTCAAGCCCTTGTGCGGGAAGCATATTCAGAAATCCGCTTCCGAATCATGCCGGAAACCTTGTTGAAAAAGCAGGCTTGAAAGGATATCAAATCGGCGGTGCAAAGATATCGGAAATGCACGGAAACTTCATCGTCAATGCGGGCGGAGCATCAGCAAAAGATGTGCTTGATCTCATTGACCATGTGAAAAAGACAATCCGTGAAAAATACGAGATTGATATGCACACAGAGGTTGAAATCATCGGCGAAAATCGCTGATTCAAGTTCTGACTGAAGCTGTTCATATGATATACTGTAAGCAAACGACAAACGGCATCCATAGTATGCCGTTTGTTTTGGAATAGACAGACTTTTAACAGCTGTTTCATTTGAATGAGGTGAACAGGCAATGAACCCGGGTCATGACCGAGAAAAAATCGTAAACATTGAAGAACGGATTCCTAAAATTAAAGAGCAGCGGAAACAGAAGGCCAACCGACGTCTCATTTCATTTATTATGCTCTTTTTTATTATGGTGCTGATCATCGTGTACCTGCAGACGCCAATCAGTAAAGTATCAACAATCTCTGTTACAGGGAATGAGAATGTATCCAAAAAGGAAATTATCGAGCTTTCCGATATTAACAGCGGAGATACTGAGTTTTGGAGTTTGGACAAGAAAAAAACAGAAAAGAAGATTCAGCAAAATAAATTAGTGAAAAAAGCGGAGATCAGCAAATCGCTTCCTAATAAAATCAACATTGCGATCGAAGAATATAAAGCGATTGCTTATTTAGAAAAAGACGATGTGTACTATGAAGTGCTTGAAAACGGTTCAGTTCTGCCAAACGAAGTAACGCCGGATGATGCCGGACCGATACTGGTAAATTGGACAAACGCGAAGAAACGGTCTCAAATGGCCCAGCAGCTCGATGCTTTGTCAAATTCGTTAAAACAGTCGATTTCAGAAATTTATTATACGCCTGTAAAAATGGATGAAAACCGTATTAAATTGTATATGAACGACGGTTATGTTGTCACTGCGTCTATTAAAACTTTTGCAGACCGAATGAAAACGTATCCTTCTATCATTTCGCAGCTTAGCAGCAATAAAAAAGGAATTATTCATTTAGAAGTTGCCACCTATTTTGAAGAGTTTGGCAAAAACGATAAAGCTGCTAAAAAGGAAGATGAAAATTGAGGGGTAAATCAGCAGTCCTCCTTTCTTTAATTATGCTTATCGCAGGCTTTTTGATTTCATTTTCTTTTCAAATGACAAAAGAAAACAACAAAAGCGCGGCTGAGACGGAAGAGTGGAAAAAAGAATATGCGCTGAGGGATGAACTCCTGAAACAGGAGAAAGAAAATAAGAATCTTGAAAAAGAATTGTATCAAAAGCAAAATAAAGTCCGTCAGGCGGAAAATAAGCTGAAGAAAGAAAAGACGGAATACTATAACGTCCTCGAAGATACAGAAAAATACAGAATGTATATTGGGGAAGTCGGTGTGCAGGGAGAGGGCGTTGAGGTGACCTTGGAAGATGCGTCGTACATACCGGAAGGGGAGAATGTGAACAGTTACATCGTTCACGAAAGCCATATCTTTCAAGTGGTAAACGAACTGTATATCTCGGGTGCGGCGGCCGTCGCCGTTAATGGCCAGCGTTTGACACATGATTCCTATATCAAGTGCAACGGTCCTGTTGTAACGGTAGACGGGGTGCAGCATCCCGCCCCATTTACGATATCTGCCATTGGAGATCCTGATGTCCTGCTGCCTTCGTTAAATATAGCAGGAGGCCTGATCGATCAGCTGTCAATGGATCATATTTCTGTTTCCGCAGAAAAAGAGAAAAACGTACAAATGAAACCGATTCTGAAAACGAAGGAATGACTGAAAAAGCGGGTGAAACAGATTGAAAATAAAGCGTTCCTTCATAAGCATCAGTGTGCTTATGGTCATCTTCGGCCTCATGATAGCTGTTCAGTTTAACTCATTAAAGCACCCTCAAGTCCGAGACACAAGAGATATGTGGGATATAAGGGAAGAGCTGACTTCAGAGCAGAAGAAGCAGGAAAAGCTGCTGGCTGAAATAAACAAATATGATAAACTGCTCAATAGCTATTCGCAAACGAAAGAAATGACAAAAGAAACCGCGCTCAATAATACCTTGCAAACCTTAAAAAAAACAGCCGGCATGACCGATATAACAGGTAGCGGAATTGTCATCACCATTTCCCCGCTTTTTTCTGAAAGCTTAACAGGAGAGCCGATCGAAAATCCGCCTCCGGATTTGCTGAAGAAGCTGATCAATGAACTCAACTCCTTCGGTGCAGAGCATATCTCGATTAATGAGCGAAGAGTTGTGAATCATACCGTCATAAGGGATATAAACGGTACAACGAAAATAGACGGATACGGCCTTGACGATTATCCTTTAACAGTAAAAGTGCTTGCCGAAGATCCGGACATGCTGTACAGCAGAGTGAAGGGGTCAGGACTTGAGGACCTTTTTGCATCTGAAAATTTAGCATTAAAAGCCGGTAAATCTGACAGCAACCTGACACTAAAAGCATATGACAGACCATTAGACGTACAACAGCTGAAACCGCTTAAAGACTGAAAAGGAGGAGAATTGTCATGTGGCTGCCCGTGCTGGGACTGGTGCTCGGAATAACGATCGGACTGATGACAAACTTAACGATTCCGAGTGAATATTCAAACTACTTATCGCTTGCGGTGCTTGCCGCACTTGATACATTAATCGGCGGAATCAGGGCGCATTTACAGGGTACATATGATGAAATGGTATTTGTTTCCGGTTTCTTTTTTAATATTATATTGGCAATAAGTTTAGCTTTTCTGGGAGTCCATCTTGGTGTAGACTTGTATTTAGCAGGTATATTCGCATTTGGAGTCAGATTATTTCAGAATATAGCCGTTATTAGAAGAAATCTACTAACAAAGTGGACTCTTTCTAAAAAAAATAAAAAAAATGTGATATAAAAGAGGATATACATAGGATATAACGAATATTTTCAATAAACATAAAATGTGAAGAGCACATAAGGAATATTCCGTTGTTATTTTTTGTTACACACTTGTAAAGCCACATTCATTGTATTGTTGTTCCGCAAATAATAGAATAGAAATGATCGAAATGTGAGGAGGTGCCATAGAATGAACAACAATGAACTTTACGTCAGTCTTGACATCGGTACGTCCAATACAAAAGTGATCGTCGGAGAAATGACAGATGATTCCCTTAATATTATCGGTGTGGGAAATGTACCGTCTGAAGGGTTGAAAAAAGGCTCAATCGTTGATATAGATGAGACCGTTCATTCTATAAGAAAAGCGTTTGACCAAGCTGAAAGAATGGTAGGTTTTCCGCTTAGAAAAGCTATTGTCGGCGTTAATGGAAATTATATCAATATTCAAGATACAAACGGTGTTGTAGCAGTTTCCAGTGAAAATAAAGAAATTCA
>NZ_JAVAXX010000390.1:0-4710 GCF_042709275.1 Bacillus sp. LR_5
GTGAAAAGGCTCTGATAATTTTAGGGTAAGACTTATCACATTTAGAATGCTTCCAACTGATAGGATAGCTAATAGAATCGGTAGATTTTTCAGCAAGTGATCACACTCCAAACTTTGTTCAATAGTAATGTATCATACTTTTTTCCTTATTATCCATTATTTATAAAAGGGGATTCAGGTGAAAAAGCGCGGTGTCTGCTGTAAACAAACGATTACTGACTAATGAATAACCATAATGTCAATGAGTCGCTTGATTTTTTCATTGTCACCTGGATCAACGTACACTTTTTTTATATTTTTAATGATATTCTCAGTCACTTCCCGCATCACGCCTTGATCGAGATCCTCAGCGGAATCCCAGCGTAAAGGGACATTGTATACATGAATCGTGCCATCTCCATTTCCATGATAAGTGACTGATCCATCCACTAATCGAGAACCTGCTAACTGGATCACATCTTCTGGATAGCTCGCACTTGTATCATCATTAGGATTAATCAGTTCGCCAGCAGAAATGTGTCGAACATTCAATTCATCTATCTCTTGATTGGATCCAAGCTGGAGCCAAACTCGGGCATATTCGATTTTTTCAGAAGAGTATGCCGCCAATACATTGCCTTCTTTACCTTCCTCTTCGTTTTTTACTTCTTTTGATGAAGTTTCATTTGATTCATCCGCTGCGGTTTCTTTTGAAGGATGTTCATTTGAAGCCTTTGTTACGGATTCTTCTGATTCTGTTGTTGGCTCCGATTCATCTTTGTCTATTTTGGTGCTATCTTCAGTCCCATTATGATTTTCATCAGATTGTGCAGCAGCATCATGATTTGAAGATTGTTTTGATACTTCGTTCTTACTGCCCGTACATCCAACAAGCAATAAGGCGAGAAGCAACAGGGCAACATTACTATAAAATACCTTTCTAAGTTTCTTCATTCTTTCATTCCTCTCCATCAATATATAAAAGTTTATGTATCTAAATATTACCATGTAATAGATATGATCGTTTTGAAATTTGTTTAAAAAGAGGAAACGATTTTTAGATCAATCCTAGGGCCCGGCTGTTAGCTTGCCAAAACTTAAGAATTCCTAAGAACTTTTGCCCCTTTTTCTTCAGGTTTTGAATGTAAAGTAGGATTAAAAATGCAAAACAAATGGAGAGATTAGATATGAAACGTCTGTTATTCTTTCGGCATCCAACAATCCCAAGGGTATAACTGCCCTTGGGGTTATTTTCTTATGCAGAAAGATGCCCGGCGGCATTCATTATAAAGGCAACCGAACTGCGTCCTAAACGTTCTTTAATTGAGGTAAGCCTTTAAATAATAAACGATCATAAAACATGTTTTTGATTACCAATCAATTCGTTCTCTGTCTCTGAAGAATTCCCCGTTAGGTCCATCTGGCCCAGTCGTCGCTAACCAAAGGATAGACTCGGCAGCTTCCTTAGGCGTTCTCGGAGCAGATGGCCCACCCATATCTGTACTTACCCATCCCGGATCGACCGCGTTTATTTTGATATCGCCCTTGATTTCTGCAGCGGCCAATCGTGTCAATCCATTTAGTGCAAGTTTGGATAACTTATAAGCCCCGACTCCTTGGTCAGACATTTCGCTCACAGCTCCATATTCTGAAGAAACATTAATAATTCTCCCGTAGCCCTGTTTTTCCATGAGAGGAATAAAGGACCGCATGACATGATAAGCGCCGAAGAAATTAATTGCCATCGTTTTCTCTAGGATGGAAGGGTCCATATACAATAATTTTTCATTCTTATCTAAATACACACCTGCATTATTGATTAATACATCTAATCTTCCATATTGCTCATTTACTGTAATCACAGCTTGCCGGATGCTTTCTTGATCTTCTACATCAATCAGCACAAATGAAACATCAAGACCTGAAGCCCTAAGTTTTTGTGCCGCTTCAGGACCTAACACTGGATCTCGGCTTGCCAGAATGACCTTAAACCCATTCACACCTAATTGCTTGGCCAGTTCATATCCAATTCCGCGATTTCCGCCGGTGACAAGTACAACTTGTTTGTCCTGTGACATATATAAATCCCCCATTCTTGCTTGTGATCATTTTTTGGTTTCTCTGTTTCTGGTTGAAGCATAACCAGAAGAAAAATGAAATCGTGATCTGGAAAGCTGTTTTGTCGAACGATAAAAGCTTTCTTAGCCAACATTATGACCATCGATCATTGTGTGTCTGGTTTTGATATGAAGAACCGTCTGCGGCTGTACCAAAAACAAAACAGACGCTGGGCTATATTTGATATGATGGCATGAATTGAACATTGATTACTGTATATAATCGTTTTTTATTAAATGCTCTTTCATTTTTTGAATAGCCTTCGCTTCGTCGGCTCCATGAGCGTATATATATATTTCGGTTCCGGGTTTAATTCCTAAATCCATAATGTCCATGATGGATTTTGGTGCTTGTTTGAGGTTGACAGTTTTCCCTTGATGTTCGAGAAAAATATCAGATGTAAACCGATGAGCCAAACTGACTAATAGGGTAGCTGGTCTTGCAAATCCTGTTTCATTAATGATCGTAAATTGTCTTTTAATCATTCTTCACCTCATAAGATATTTTTGATGCAAATCTGCTTCTTGACGGATTTATCGTTGGGTTGCGGGTCAAATTTGAATTTAGATAAGCGGACTCATTCCATCATTTTCTCTGTATTTTGACATAACGCCCTTTCTTTGTGTTTACAAAATAATACTCTTGTCACTAAAATGGACATTGACTTCATCCAAAAAAACATGATTCATTAATCAACATTTGTTTATTATTGTAAATAGAAACATGGTGGGTACAATGGTTAAATTCAAGCGATTTGTTGATTATTCAACATTCCACTCTAAATTGTTGATTATCTTAAGAAAGTTAGGTGAAAAGCTATGTCCAAAGTGGATAGAAGAATAACCAAAAGCCAAGAGGCTATTAAAAGGGCTCTGATTGAGCTGATGACTGAAAAAAGTTTTGATCATATTACGATCAAGGAAATTTCCGACAGGGCAAATGTGAACCGGGGAACTATCTATCTTCATTACTTAGATAAATTTGATCTATTAGAAAAGATTATGGAAGAGCATATCAACAATATGGGGAATTTTTGTGAATCGGCAACTGAAATGGACTGGATTGAATCGACCGTACACTGCATGGAATACCTTGAGAGTAATTATTTATTCTTTTCCACGATGTTAGCCAGTGAAGGAGCTCGATATTTTCGCAGTCAGTTCCTTAAGTTTAATATCGAAGAGTTCAAGAAAGATGTCGATATAACGAAAGGAAAAAATCATGGCCAAAGTGAAGATGTCATTGTTGAATTTGTTGCAAATGCTTACGTAGGAGTAGTGGAATGGTGGTTAAAAAACGAAATGCCTTATCCGCCGCATGTCATGGCAGAAAAAGTGGGAGAATTGTTAGAGAGGATTGTATAATGGCAATAGATGGTGGGGCATTAATGCCACGAAGAATGATTACGAGCAAGAGTTGCGCTTTTACGATCTCAACGGGAATACAGATGAAAAAAAGACCAAGCCATTGCTTGATCCAGTTGATATATTTCTCTCACTAGCGAAGGAATGCCAAGCTGATGATGAAGAATATCGTGCACATCTTATATGATCTTTGTTCAATGGTTTTACTCTTCAATACGCAATAAAATCATAAGAGAAAATGCAACGAATTTCCCAATTTGCAGGGACATCAGTAAATCGAGTTTCTTGATGCTTGGCTTCAAGTATAAAATAAACAGCTACAAGGCAGTCCCTACAGCCATATTCGCTTAAATTAGCATTTTGAAATCTTGGAAAGCATCATAGTTTTTCTTCTCAGATCTCTC
The DNA here is from genome assembly GCF_042709275.1 of Bacillus sp. LR_5. NCBI lineage: Bacteria > Bacillati > Bacillota > Bacilli > Caryophanales > Bacillaceae > Bacillus > Bacillus sp. LR_5. The sequence goes on from NZ_JAVAXX010000390.1 coordinate 3,866, forward strand.
CTTAAAGCAGTAACATTTAAAATGAATATGATTCGCCATCATCAGGCACTAACACATGAGAGGAGATTGTTTTTTCATGAATAAAGGATTTTAATTCTTCTCTTGATAATCCCCAATGGTTGACAGCTTCCATGTGGCTCACGATGATTTTTGCTTTTGGAGCAGCCTTATACGTTTCATAGATATCTTCTTTACCCATGATGAGAGAACCACCTTCATAGAATTGATTATCTCCGCCGTTCACTACAATGATTTCTGGCTGATGTGTATCAATCTCTTCTTGAACCGCATCATACCAGACTGTATCTCCGGCTACATATAACGTTTTTTCACTTTGGTGCTTGAACACAACGCCGCATACAAGTCCTGCAAGTTTCAAAATTTCTCCTCTTCCGTGTTCGCCTTTGGTTTTGATTAATTGAATGCCTTCAAAGACTGTATCCTTTGTTAAAACTTCGACGTTTTTGAATCCGGCATTTCGTATTTCTTTTGCATCGTCTTCATTTTGGGAGAACAACTTGATATCTTTTGGCAATAACTCTTTAGCTGCCTCATCCCAATGATCATCATGTAAATGAGTTACAATGACAGCATCAATATGGTGAATAATATTGTCGACAGAAGTTGGCAATTCAACCAAAGGGTTGTTTTGATCCTGTCTTGGCGCATTTGGGAATGGAGGGTAAGCACCTTTCTCAGCTAACATTGGATCTATTAAAAACGTTTTGCCTGCATATTCGACAACAAGTGTAGCATTACGAATTTGTTGAATGTTCATGTGTAAAACTCCTTTTCTCTAATATGTGTATAGTTTACATACAGCCGCTGAATAAATACATGGAACT
>NZ_JAVAXX010000391.1:0-4683 GCF_042709275.1 Bacillus sp. LR_5
GAAAATGTTGTTGTTCTTGATCATTGCAGCTGTCAGTATGCTCACCATCGCAGGCTGTTCGAGCCAAAGCAGTTCAGCGGACGGAAAGGTGACATTGAAATTTTTCCACAGATGGCCAAAGGAGCCGGAAAAAAGTTATTTTGAAGAGGTTGTTAAGGAATTTGAAAAAGAACACCCGGATATCGATATTCAAATTGAAGCCGTTTTAAATGACTCCTATAAAGATAAAATTAAGGTCATGCTGGGAACTACCAGCCCTCCTGACATTTACTTCTCTTGGAGCGATGAGTTTGCTTTTAAATTTATCAGAGGCAATAAAGCACTTGATCTCTCGTCCTACTACAAAAATGACACCGATTGGTCATCACAGCTCGTTCAATCGCAAATTACACCATTTACTTATGAAAACAAGCAATATGGCGTGCCGTGGCAAATGGACGCTAAATCATTCTTCTATAATAAAGACATTTTCCAAAAGCTGAATCTTGATCCCCCGAAGACGTGGGATGAATTAATCGATGTGTCAAAAAAGCTGAAAGAACATGGCTACACACCGATCAGCTTCGGAACAAAGGCGACTTGGACAATCTCGCACTATATCGGCACGCTTAATCAGCGGATGGTCGATGAAAAAACGCGAGACAAGGACTATAACGCCAAAACGGGTGAATTTACTGATGAAGGCTACGTAAAAGCACTTGAAAAGCTTCAAGAGCTGATGCCTTACTTTAATAAACATGTAAACTCCGTCGACCACGAATATGTGAGACAGCAATTTAAGAGCGGAAAGTCGGCGATGATATATGCGGAAACAGCGGAAATCAAGCTGGTTGAACCGGTTAATCTTGGGATGTTCCCATTTCCTGAAATCAGCGGGCAGAAAGGATCTTCAGAAGCGTTAACGGGAGCGCCGGAAGGATTCATGATTTCCTCAAGAACAAAACATCCGAAGGAAGCGATGGAATTTTTGCAGTTCTTGACGTCGAAAAAAATGGGCGAAAAGCTCGTGAAAGATGTCGGGAAATACAGTGCAGTGCAAGGTACGGCTACTGAAGAAAATGCAACAGCCATTCAGCGTGAAGCTGTTCAGCATATTGTTGATGCCAAATCAATGGTTCCATGGTTTGATATGGATGTCGATGTTGAAGTCGCAGATGCGTACCTAACGGGTGTCCAGCAAATGCTTGGCGGCGACATGACACCGCAGCAGGTGATGAAAGCCGTTCAAAAGGCAGCAAAGCAGGTGAGGGCGTCAGCTGAATAAATCAAAGAAAAGGTGAAGCTTCGCACCTTTTCTTTTTATAAAGGAGATGAGATACCCTTGGTCAATCAGAATAAAATAATCCCCTATTTGTTTTTGGTGCCCGCTCTCGTTTTTTTACTTTTCGTTTATATCCCGATTTTTGAGAATGTATTCCTCAGCCTGTTTCAATGGAGCTCATTTTCTCCGGAAAAAACGTTTATCGGCTTAAAAAACTATGTTGAATTATTTCATGATCCTGTCTTCTATCAGGCACTTACCAATAATGTGCTTTATGCAGTGATCTCAATTGTATGCCAGGTATTTGGCGGTTTGATTTTGGCGGCGGTGCTTGAGGATAAGCTGGTCAGAAAATGGTCGCCGTTTTTTCGTACCGTTTTCTTTTTGCCGGTTGTCATCTCAATGACTGTGATCGCGCTTTTGTTTGATTTTATTTACAATCCGGAGACAGGGCTTTTGAATCAGCTGCTTCAGGCCATCGGTCTTGATCAGCTGACGAGGGCCTGGCTCGGGGATGACAGCACAGCTATGCTTTCTGTCATTTTTGTGTCCCAGTGGCAATCTGTCGGTTATATTGCGATGCTGTACATTGTGTCGATTCAAAAAATACCGGATGAACTGTATGAAGCGGCCCGGCTTGACGGCGCGGGTAAAATTCAGCAGTTTTTTCATATTACTGTTCCCCAGACGAAAGAGATGTCTTTTGTTGCGGTGGTCATGACGCTGACCGGGGCCTTTACGGTCTTTAATGAGCCGTACATTTTGACAGGCGGCGGGCCGGGAAACGCGTCAGAAGTCTTGAGCACGTTTTTATATAAAAGCGCCTTTACAAAGGATATGATGGGCTACGCCTCAGCGATTGCCACTGTCGTGTTAATCATTACGCTTGCATTATCGCTCATGCAAATGAAGTTCTTTAAAACCGGAAAGGAGGAGTAACTGATGCTGCCTCAGAAGAAGACAGATTCGTTCAGATTGGAGCCTGTGCCTGACCAGCACATTGAGGTGAAAAGAAAGCCTAGACGAAAATGGTATATCGGAGAAACGTCTGTGTGGGTTTTTCTGTTTCTTTATCTGATTGCGATTGCCTATCCGCTTCTCTGGATGGTGATGAGCGCCTTTAAAAACTCTGACGATATTTTTGAGCACAGCTGGTCGCTGCCGTCTTCGTGGCATCCGGAAAATTTTGTTTCCGCCTGGAACCAGGGGATTTCTTCTTATTTTATGAACAGTGTCATCGTTACGGCGCTGACGTGTGTGATCACTGTCTTTATCAGTGCATGGGCAGCGTATGGCCTTTCCCGGTTTGAGTTTAAAGGAAAAGGATTCTTTTTGGTGCTATGTCTTGGCGGATTGATGCTGACGCCGCAGGTCAGTCTTGTGCCGCTTTATTCTATTATTCAGTCGCTTGGCCTGTACAATACGTATTGGGCGTTAATCCTGCCGTATGCGGCTTATCGGATCCCATTCACCATCATTTTGATCCGCTCTTATTTTCTTTCTATTTCAAAAGAATTGGAGGAGGCGGCCTATTTGGATGGGTGTACAAGTTTTGGAGTATTTTTCAGAATTTTCTTACCAATGAGCGTGCCGATTTTGGTGACATCCGGCATTTTGACGGCTTACCATACATGGAATGAGTTTATGTTTGCGATTATTTTCATAGATGATGAGAATTTGCGGACCATTCCAGCCGGGCTGATGCAGTTCAGAGACGCGCTGCAGACAGACTGGGGCGTCCTGCTGGCAGGGTTAACGATTTCAGCCGCGCCGATTATTATTCTATTTTTATTGATGCAGAAATATTTTGTCCGCGGAATTGCAAGCGGCAGTGTAAAAGGATAAAGGAGGAAGCGCTATGAAATTGATTGCGGTTGGAGATAATGTTGTAGATTATTACCAGGATCAAGAAACATTCTACCCGGGAGGAAATGCCTTAAACGTTGCTGTGCTTGCCAAGCGGCTCGGGTATGAGTCTTCCTATATCGGAATCGTCGGCAATGACGAAGCCGCGGCACATTTGTTGAACGTTCTCAAGCTGGAGCAGGTCAATGCAGATTATATCCGCCAGGCGCACGGGGAAAACGGGATGGCGATTGTCACCCTTGATGAACAGGGGGACCGTATTTTTGTCAGGTCAAATAAAGGCGGCATTCAGTCCCGGCTTCGGCTCGTGTTCCAGGAGAAAGATATAGCCTTTATCAGCGGACATGATCTGTTGCATACGAGCGTGTACAGCAGGCTTGAGAACGATCTTCCGAAGCTGTGCGGGCTTGTCCCGGTCTCATTTGATTTTTCAACCAATCGGGAGGATGATTATTTGAGGAGGGTCTGTCCTTATGTGACGTATGCGTTTTTTTCAGGAAGCGATTTGAGTGAGTCGGAATGCGGTGAGCTTGCCAAAACAGCTCATGGATACGGAGCCAAAATGGTTTGTATGACCCGAGGGGGCCAAGGAGCAATCCTGTCTGCGGGTGATCGAGTCTATCATCAGCCGATTGTGGAAGCTGATATAATAGATACACTTGGAGCGGGAGATTCTTTTATAGCAGGCTTTTTGACTGCCTTTTGCGTGAAGCAGGATATAACGTACGCTTTGCGCCAGGCCGCCGAAACGGCTGCGAAAACATGCGGTGTGTACGGAGCTTTCGGCTATGGCTATCCTTATCGCTTGGAGGACGGGGGAAGCAGTGAAAAAACGAGAATACTATAAGCAGTGTCTCGTTTTTTATGCCTGTTATGTGTAGGGGCTGTTGATGGTAAAAGTGACACGGTTTGTGTGCATCAAAAACAATGAGCAATAGATTGGCTGGTCGTTTGATGTAAAAGCCGTTTTATCAATTTCAAACAGCGCATCCCCGATATCACAATCCAGGTATTTGCTTTCCTCCTGTTGGGCATATACAACGTTTAATAGCTTCGTATTGTGCGTGGGTACAACTTTGTATTGCTGTTTCAAAATATCATGCATGGATACGCCGTCAGCAATAAAGGTATCAATGCCGGGAAACAAATCAAGCGGATAATGCGTCACTTCAAAGGTGAGAGGCTGATCATCATTATATAAAATCCGTTTTAATTCAACCACAGGGCTCTCGGGTTGGATTTGAAGCTTTTCGGCGATGGGTTTTGACGCTGGAATGATGTCATGGGACAGCACATGATGCTTCGGTTTTTTGCCGGTTGATTCCATAAATTCCGAGTAGCCGTTTACAGCGATCAGCTCTCGTTTTAATTTAGGGCTTTTAACGAACGTTCCCTTTCCCTGCTGCCTGATCAGATAGCCTTCTTCGACTAAATCGAGAATGGCTTTCCTGACGGTGATGCGGCTGACGTTATACTTGGTGCAAAGCTCGTTTTCGGTAGGCAGCTTGGCGGTTGGGGAATATACGCCCTTTTTGATGTCATCAGTGATGATTTGT
>NZ_JAVAXX010000392.1:0-4674 GCF_042709275.1 Bacillus sp. LR_5
TCTCGGGCCTTTGCTGTACCACTACGTCGAAAAGCCAGCTTGGGAGAGCTGGCTGAGCATGTACGGCATTGAGTTAACAGAAAGCCTGCGGTTACGAATGGCTTGGTATGTGTTATCGGAAACAATCACTTTCATTGCCTGGCACAAAGCAAAAGGCAATGATAAGGAATTTCATGATGCAATGGAAGAACTGCATATTCTCATGAAACGTATCGTTGAATAATCAGGAATACGAATCCATTTGCTCTACCCATTGAGAGAGGCTGTTCTGATGCTCTTGTATGTGTGAGTCGATGGATTTGGACGATATTCCTGATTGGCTGTAGCGGTAAACATCTTCCAGCACGTTTTTGAAGTTTGAATCAAGCTCGGTGTTTGCCATCAGCGATTTAATCACACGCTCAAGCTGCTCGTATTCTGCGACGGTTCCGCAGCAATCCAATTGATGGTCAGTCAATATATCCTTCAATAAATGAACTTGATGCTCATAATGTAAACCCATAACGGTACACATCCCTTCAGTATCATACGGGTTAAATTGTTCAAAATAGAGCGTTTTTATGCATGTGAAAGGAGTGTTCCGACAGACGGGAACCTCTTTTTTTATATCATCGGCCCTAAAAGGCACACTGGAAAAACGATCTTGCGGGTCTTTTTAATTCATGGTATGTTGTTAGTCGAAATAATAGATAGAGGTGTCAATCATATGAGAATGCGCCACAAGCCTTGGGCTGATGACTTTTTGGCTGAGAACGCAGATATTGCCATCAGCAATCCTGCTGATTATAAAGGAAAATGGAACACAGTGTTTGGCAACGACAATCCGATCCATATCGAGGTCGGTACAGGAAAAGGGCAATTCATTTCTGGAATGGCCAAACAAAACCCGGACATCAATTATATTGGTATTGAGTTATTTAAAAGCGTCATCGTGACAGCCGTCCAAAAAGTAAAAGACAGCGAGGCGCCGAATGTAAAGCTTCTGAATATAGACGCGGACACGCTGACGGATGTGTTTGAGCCTGGTGAAGTCAAACGGGTCTACTTGAACTTTTCTGATCCTTGGCCGAAGAAACGCCACGAAAAACGCCGTCTGACGTATTCCCACTTCCTCAAAAAATATGAAGAAGTAATGGGAAAAGGCGGAGCGATTCATTTTAAAACGGACAACCGCGGCTTGTTTGAATACTCTTTGAAGAGCTTCTCTGAGTACGGCCTGCTGCTGACATATGTCAGTCTCGATTTGCATAACAGCAATCTGGAAGGCAATATTATGACAGAATATGAAGAAAAATTCTCAGCGCTCGGCCAGCCGATCTATCGGGCTGAAGTTGAATGGAGAACGTAAACAGACTCTGAAGGAGTCTGTTTTTTTTATGGGCCGTTTGCTACCATGATGACAGGGGGGATGAAAATGGAAACAATGAAAATTGGAAACATGACGTTAACCTGGCTTGACGGAGGCGTGACACATATGGACGGAGGTGCCATGTTCGGCGTCGTTCCAAAGCCGCTATGGTCTAAAAAATATCCAGTCAATGAAAAAAACCAGATTGAACTAAGGACAGACCCTATCCTCATTCAAAAGGACGGGCTAAATATCATCGTCGACGCCGGAATTGGGTCCGGCAAGCTGACTGATAAACAAAAACGAAACTATGGCGTGACACAAGAATCGAATGTGAAAACATCATTAGCGGCACTCGGATTAACGGTTGCTGATATAGACGTAGTCGCTATGACACACCTTCATTTCGATCATGCATGCGGTTTAACAGAATATGAGGGAGAACAGCTCGTCTCTGTCTTTCCGAATGCAGTGATTTATGCATCAGCTGTTGAATGGAATGAAATGCGCCATCCAAATATCAGATCGAAAAATACGTATTGGAAAGAAAACTGGGAGGCTGTTGCCGGCCAAGTCAAAACCTTTGAAGACACCTTAACGATTACAGAGGGGATTACGATGCATCACACCGGAGGCCATAGCGACGGACATAGTGTACTTATATGCGAGGATGCGGGTGAAACCGCCGTACATATGGCAGATCTGATGCCGACACACGCCCACCGCAATCCGCTATGGGTGCTGGCTTACGATGATTATCCGATGACGTCTATACCGCAAAAGCAGAAATGGCAGGCATTCGCAGCCGAAAAAGACGCTTGGTTTATTTTTTATCATGACGCTGGATATCGCGCGCTTAAATGGAATGAGGATGGAAGTATCAAAGATTCAGTCAAGCGAATGAAGCGATAGCATATTTTTATGTTTACCCTGCATGTTTTCCGGCTAATAATGCAAACCTAGTACTAATTATGCTCAGAAAGGAAGAGGCAGGGTGAAACAATTCAAAGTAACAAACGAAGGAGACATTCAAACAACATTAAGAGGCCTTGAAGTACTCTCTGTTCCTTTTTTGAACAAAGGTGTTGCTTTTACTGAGGAAGAAAGAAAAGAACTTGGTTTAAAAGGCTTTCTGCCGCCAAAGGTATTAACAATTGACGATCAGGCGAAAAGAGCATACGAACAATATTCCGCACAGCCTGACGATTTGAGCAAAAATGTCTATTTGACAGCACTGCACGATCGGAATGAAACGCTGTTTTACCGCCTGTTAAATGACCATTTAGGGGAAATGCTCCCGATTGTCTATACACCGACAGTCGGAACGGCGATCCAGAGATACAGCCATGAATACAGAAAACCAAGAGGGCTCTATCTGTCAATCGATGACCCGGACGGTATGAGAGAAGCATTTAAACAGTATAAAGATCAAAGCGATACGATCGATTTAATTGTTGCAACTGATGCGGAAGGAATTTTAGGAATCGGAGATTGGGGCGTCGGCGGAATCGCGATTTCTATCGGCAAGCTAGCGGTTTATACGGCGGCTGCCGGCATTGATCCGAGCAGAGTGCTGGCTGTCGTTTTAGATGCGGGGACAAATCAGGAAAGCCTCTTAAACGACCCGCTTTATGTCGGCAACCAGCATTCCAGAGTGCGCGGGGAACGCTATGACCAATTCATTGACGATTATGTTGCGCTGGCGAGAGAAACATTCCCAAATGCATTGCTGCACTGGGAGGATTTCGGAGCGAAAAACGCGCGCAGCATTTTGAAACGCTATAAAGATAAAGTGTGTACGTTTAATGATGATATCCAAGGTACAGGCGCTGTTTCACTGGCGGCAGTCTTATCCTGTGCAAAAGCGTCTAAAGTGCCGCTGAGGGATCACAGAGTTGTCATATTCGGAGCAGGAACGGCAGGAATTGGGATTGCTGAACAGCTGCGGGAAGCGTTGGTGCGCGAAGGGCTGAGTGAGGAAGAATCATACCAGCGCTTCTGGTGCATAGACCGAAACGGGCTGTTAACAGATGATATGGATCAGCTTCTTGATTTCCAAAAGCCTTATGCCCGTTCGGCTGATGAAGTGAAGGATTATCAGCGTAACGGAGAAGGCGGGGGTATTGATCTCCTTGAAGTGGTTCGGCAGGCAAAACCGACGATCCTGATCGGGACATCTACGGTTTCCGGTGCTTTTACTGAAGAAATTGTAAAAGAAATGGCGTCACACGTAAAACGTCCGGCGATTTTGCCGATGTCGAATCCGACAACTCTTTCTGAAGCAAAACCCGAGGATTTAATCGAATGGACAGAAGGCCGTGCGCTGATCACGACAGGAAGCCCGTTCCCGCCAGTGGAATATAACGGTGTAACGTACCATATCGGACAAGCAAACAACGCGCTTGTATTCCCTGGTCTCGGGCTTGGAACGATTGTGACTAAATCAAAATTAATAACCGATGGCATGTTTGAAGCATGTGCCCGCGCGATCGCAAGTATGGTTAATGTCGGGGTGCCTGGCGCGCCGATGCTTCCGAAAGTAGAGGATTTGCGGACTGTATCGGCAACCGTCGCAGTTGAAGTCGCTAAAACTGCAATTAAGGAAGGCGTTGCGACAGAAGAGCCTGAGGACATCATACAGGCTGTGCAGGACGCGATGTGGTATCCGGTATATAAACCGATTCGCGCGATATAATAAAAAAAGAGCCGCTGCATGGGCAGCGGCTTCTATTTTACGCTTGTCCTGTGTTTGTTAAGAGGCAATTGTATCAATGACATCTACAATTATCCCCGTTTTCGCATCCACCATGACTTCATACTGCTCTAATTCTCCGAAAGCTGATCGTGTAATGCCGGTTTTGTATACCTGTACTGTTTCTCCGTTCACATTGTAAGGCTCCGGCTGGGTGTAAATCCATGATCCATCAATCGGCCCCCGCTGCTTAAAAGCGGATTTTACGATTCGAAGCGCTTTTTCTGAAGAAATATAAGGCTTCATCACATATTGTTTCACAACGACAGCCGTACAAATGCCAAGTCCTGCTCCTAAAAGAAGATGACGCAATTTCAAAATAAAGCACCTCCTGGTTGATCGTACTTTTCATTATACAGAAACCGCCAAATCCTGTTAAGCAATACGCGGCTGATCGAGCAGATTCGGTCAGGGTGCTTGGAAAACTTGATTTTTTCTAATAAAATAAAAGGACTACATAGAAATGAGGGGAAAACATGAATCAAGAAACGAAAGCGCTTTTCCAAACACTGACGCAGCTTCCCGGCGCGCCGGGCAATGAGCATCAGGTTCGTGCTTTTATGAAGCAGGAGCT
>NZ_JAVAXX010000393.1:0-4649 GCF_042709275.1 Bacillus sp. LR_5
GTCCTCCTTTTATTGAGTGGATGTGGACAAACTCCGTTCAAAGGAAAAATTGAGAAGGTCGGCATGCTCTTTCCTGATACGATTAATGACCTCGTATGGGGCACAAAAGGGTATAAAGGATTACTGAATATACAATCCAAATACAATGTGGACGTCTATTATAAAGAAGGCGTTAAAACAGAAGAAGATATCATAAATGCGATTGAGGATTTTCATAAGAGGGGCGTCAATCTGCTCTACGGCCATGGGAGTGAATATGCTGAGGTGTTTAACTTGGTCGGCGAAGATTATCCAGATATGGAATTCGTCATTTCCAATGCGAAAGCGAAAGCTGATAATGTAACGAGTGTCCATTTTAGCGGGGAAGCAATGGGCTTTTTTGGAGGAATGACTGCTGCCCATATGTCGAAAACGAATCAGGTCGGTGTAATTGCTTCCTTTACGTGGCAGCCTGAGGTTGACGGTTTTATCAAAGGGGCCAAGTATGAAAATCCGGATATAGAGGTAAATACGAAATATACGGATCATTGGGATGATGATACAACAGCAGTAAAGCTTTATCAGAAAATGAAGAACGAAGGCGCGGATGTTGTGTATCCCGCCGGAGACGGGTATAATGTTCCTGTTATTCAGCAAATCAAAAAAGACGGTCTTTATGCCATTGGCTACGTCACAGATCAATCGGATCTGGGCGAGAATACCGTATTAACCAGCACGGTGCAAAATGTGGACAAGGCCTATGAAATCATTGCTGAACAATTTAATAAAGGCAACCTTGAGGGCGGCGATCATTACTACGACCTGAATACGGGAGTCGTTGAGATGGGAACATTCAGCCCGCTCGTCGACAAAGACTTTCAGCAAAGAATCGCCAAGCTGATCAAAACATACAACAAAACAGGCGAGCTGCCAAAAAACGAGTAATGGAGTGACGTCACATGCAGCACGAAAAATCACTTGAATTCTTGCAAATTGCCATGAAATATCTCCCTGAAGCGAAAGAACAGCTTGAGAAATCAGGCATTGAGCTCTCAATGGAGGCCATCCAGCCGTTTATGAATCTATTTACAACGGTAATGGCGGAAGCTTATGAGCTTGGCAAGTCTGACGCTAAATCTGAAACAGAATAAGAAGAAGCCACTTTTTTGAAAGTGGCTTTTCACATGATTTTCTTTTTAATAGCGGAGAGCATGGGCGCAAGCTCCTTTAAAGCAGGCTTGATTTGATCAAGAGAGTTCATAATTGAACCGATTTGGTCCATAATATGCATGTAATTAATCGTCTCTTCGTCGTTTGTCTGAGAAACCTGAGAAACTTCCTCTTGCTGTTCCTCCTCCTTCTCTTCTGTTGGTTTTGCTGCATCGCCGAACATCATTCTTGAAAACACATCCAACTGCATACGCCTCCTTTCCATATACCATACTCTATGAGTAAGATGAACTGATAGTTTAGACGAATATATTGCCATGTGAAAAAAAATAGGATAGAATTAGTACCTGATACTAATAATTGATCACAACCTGATTGATCTTCTAAATTTAAGATATAAAGGAGTCTTCCCTTATGAAAGCTGGAATACTTGGTGTTGGACGTTACATTCCTGAGAAGGTTTTAACAAATCATGATCTTGAAAAAATGGTTGAAACTTCTGACGAGTGGATTCGTACAAGAACAGGAATAGAAGAAAGAAGAATCGCAGCAGATGATGTGTTTTCATCACATATGGCTGTTGCAGCAGCGAAAAATGCGCTGGAACAAGCTGAAGTGGCTGCTGAGGATCTGGATATGATCTTGGTTGCAACTGTTACACCTGATCAGTCATTTCCTACGGTCTCTTGTATGATTCAAGAACAGCTCGGCGCGAAGAAAGCGTGTGCTATGGATATCAGCGCGGCTTGTGCGGGCTTCATGTACGGGGTTGTAACCGGTAAACAATTTATTGAATCCGGAACCTACAAGCATGTTCTAGTTGTCGGTGTAGAGAAGCTCTCAAGCATTACCGACTGGGAAGACCGCAATACAGCCGTTCTGTTTGGAGACGGAGCAGGCGCTGCGGTAGTCGGGCCAGTCAGTGATGACAGAGGAATCCTTTCATTTGAACTAGGAGCCGACGGCACAGGCGGTCAGCACTTGTATCTGAATGAAAAACGACATACAATCATGAATGGACGAGAAGTTTTCAAATTTGCAGTCCGCCAAATGGGAGAATCATGCGTAAATGTCATTGAAAAAGCCGGACTTTCAAAAGAGGATGTCGACTTTTTGATTCCGCATCAGGCGAACATCCGCATCATGGAAGCTGCTCGCGAGCGTTTAGAGCTTCCTGTCGAAAAGATGTCTAAAACTGTTCATAAATATGGAAATACTTCTGCCGCATCCATTCCGATCTCTCTTGTAGAAGAATTGGAAGCCGGTAAAATCAAAGACGGCGATGTGGTCGTTATGGTAGGGTTCGGCGGAGGACTAACATGGGGCGCCATTGCAATCCGCTGGGGCCGATAAAAAAAGGTGAGGTGCACACAAGATGACTAAAAAAAGAGTAGTTGTTACAGGACTTGGAGCATTATCTCCACTTGGCAACGACGTCGATACAAGTTGGAATAACGCAATCAACGGTGTGTCCGGAATCGGTCCGATCACTCGTGTTGACGCTGAAGAATATCCGGCAAAAGTTGCCGCTGAATTAAAAGATTTTAATGTTGAAGATTATATGGATAAAAAAGAAGCCAGAAAAATGGACCGCTTTACACAATATGCGGTTGTGGCTGCGAAAATGGCGGTTGAAGATGCAGATCTTAACATTACCGATGAGATCGCGCCGAGAGTCGGTGTTTGGGTAGGCTCCGGTATCGGAGGACTTGAAACACTAGAGTCTCAATTTGAAATCTTCTTAACAAAAGGCCCAAGACGGGTAAGCCCGTTTTTCGTGCCAATGATGATTCCTGACATGGCGACAGGCCAGATTTCTATTGCATTAGGAGCAAAAGGGGTGAACTCTTGTACGGTTACAGCATGTGCTACAGGAACGAACTCCATCGGTGACGCGTTTAAGGTTATTCAGCGCGGTGATGCAGACGTGATGGTCACAGGCGGAACAGAAGCGCCGCTGACAAGAATGTCATTCGCCGGCTTTAGTGCCAACAAAGCGCTGTCTACTAATCCAGATCCGAAAACAGCGAGCCGCCCGTTCGATAAAAACCGTGATGGCTTTGTCATGGGGGAAGGTGCAGGGATTATCGTTCTTGAAGAACTTGAGCATGCCCTGGCCCGCGGCGCTAAAATTTACGGAGAAATTGTCGGCTACGGCTCAACCGGAGACGCTTATCATATCACAGCGCCGGCCCAAGACGGCGAAGGCGGAGCGAGAGCGATGCAAGAAGCCATTAAAGATGCAGGCATTGCACCTGAAGAAATTGATTACATCAATGCTCACGGGACAAGCACGTATTACAACGACAAATACGAAACAATGGCGATTAAGACCGTTTTTGGCGAGCATGCGCATAAACTTGCGGTAAGCTCTACAAAATCGATGACAGGCCACCTCTTAGGAGCAGCCGGCGGTATTGAAGCCATTTTCTCTATCCTGGCCATTAAAGAAGGCGTGATTCCACCGACAATCAATATTCAAACACCTGACGAAGAATGTGATTTGGATTATGTGCCTGATGAAGCCCGCAGACAGGAACTTAATTATGTTCTCAGCAACTCATTAGGATTCGGCGGACACAACGCAACATTAATCTTTAAGAAATATCAATCATAATCAAGCCAAACCGGCTGCCCTTAAAGGGTAGCCGGTTTTTTTTGTGTGCATAGGATTAAAAGAGGAGGCGATCACATGAGTGTAGAACAAACATATAGCTGGCTCAGGAAGGCTGATTCAATAGATGATTTGGCGCATTACATTATCCCGCTTTTTTCAGGTGCGGAGAAAAAGAACTGGAATGGCATTCTGGGACACCTTCAGCATCATGGGATGTTTAAAAACATAAAAGAGGGTATTCAGACTGTTTCCAAGCTGAAGGAAAAAGGTTTTTACGGACATATCCAAAAGGAAGAACAGTACCTCAAAAACAAATGGCAAGGTCCTGATGTACCAATTGTCACGCTGCCGGTTGATGAACGAAACAGGAGAATCCGTTTAGAATTCGGATCAAAATCAGGACTCGCCTTTCAAGACAAAATGTTCCTTTTTCTTTCGTCAGATTTAGATTTTGGGTCGGTATCTGCCCTTATGACGCATGAGTATCATCACGTTTGCCGGTTAGGTCATCTGACAAAAGAGGAAAAGGATGTCACATTACTTGATACAATCATCATGGAAGGGCTGGCGGAATATGCTGTTTATGAGAGGTTCGGCCGAAGTCAAACGGCTGAGTGGACGACTTGGTATACACCGGAGCAGCTTCAGGCTTTATATGAAAAAAAGATTGCGCCCCATCGGGATATCAAACGGGATAATCGATTATTTCCCCAGCTGTTATTCGGCAAAGGATATCAGCCAAAAATGCTTGGATACGCAGTTGGATTCAATATTGTAAAAAAATATTTAACTGCCAGCAAGGCAAGCACCGCAGACGGACTGTCCATTCCTGCTGAAACCTTTTTGGATGCAATGCTTTAAAAGGATAAAATAATGGAATTTC
>NZ_JAVAXX010000394.1:0-4562 GCF_042709275.1 Bacillus sp. LR_5
TTTTTAAAGATATTCATATCCTATCACTTTCAATCCTTCCAAGCAAAGAAGAAGCATAGGCTTTGCAGATTGTGCCATTCAGATTAAGAAGAAGATAATGTAGGCGAAATAAAGCGCCAAAACGCTGATCACGATAAGCGTTGTTTCAAATAACCCCCCCGACTTAGCAGGCTTCTGTTTAGGAGTATAGCGCGTCTTCGTTACTTTTCCTTGGCGCGGTTTTTGCTGTCTTTGTCTTGTGACAGGCTGCGGCGGTGTTTTTACAGCTTGTTTTCTCTGTACTGCTTTTTGCCCCGCGTCGAGCATGTCCTTCTTCATTTCATCTGCGGTTTGATAATCGCCGTTCAATGCTGAAAAAAGCACTTTTTTATACTTTTTCAGCAGAGGGTGCCCTTCGATTAGAGACCTAAGCTGTTCCTTGGGCTGGTTTGTTTTCTTGAATTCTTTTTTATGCACACTGTTGATCATAATCATGGCAACTGCAAACAGATCGTAGGATGGCTCTGCTTTTCTTGTTCCATACCCCCAATACCCTCTGTCATAAAACTCGGTATACTCTTTTATCGCACGGCCTTCCTTTGTTGTGCCGCCTACATCAATGCAGCGGATTCTTGCGGGCGGACCGGTTACAATCAGATTATCAGGTTTAAGATCGCCGAATATCCATCCTTGCTGGTGAAGCACTGATAAGCTGGATAACAATTGAATCATCAACACCGGTATCCATTCCGCTCCTTTATCATTTACATAATTCAAAAGCAGCGGGCCTTTTATGTATTCCATTGCATAAAACGAAACTTTCGTATTGGCACTGGGGATATAGGCATCATCCGTATCAAAAAAAGAAGGCCCCATCGTAACGGACTGGGCCTTTGAGAAAGATTTTAAGACATTCACTTCAGAAGTAATAGACAAGCTGTCATCGCTCACCTTTAAGGCAACATGTCCATCTGATGCTTCTGCCAAATACACAATTCCATTGGCCCCTTTTCCAAGCTGTTTACGCAATGTATAAGAGTTTCCGTTCCACTTGCCTTTGATTGTCGTACCCGGCTTAAGGTTACATGCCAAACTCGTCAAAGCGTCGTTCATCATCTGCCAGCATGCTCCTTCTTGAGCGGATTTTTTCAAATTGCTGCGTCGCTTCACGTATCGCCGGACCTGTCGGCGTGATGCCGCCTGTCGAAAGCTTTGCAAAGAGTGAGGAAAGAGATTGCAGCTTTGGTGTCCAGTTCAGCACAAGCTCGACCTCTTGTTTTTTCCCGGGAAATATACACATCGCAAATTCGTTATTCCCGATTCGGGAATTGAGGCTGACAGACAAATCAATCAGCGCCTCTTTTACTGTAGGAAGCTTAGGTGCCATACTTGCACTTGTATCAACAAGGACCAAAACCTGAAGATGCACCGTTTCTCCAAGCTCGTCTACCACTTCCATGACTTCGCCGCGTTTTTCGGGAGAAAGCTCCTCCATTTCCACATTCTTTCCGAGAATTTGTTTCAGCTCTTGATTGACTACACCTTGTAAGGTTTGCGTCATCGCTTTTTTTGTTACCATTTGAACGGTTTGTGAAAGCTGAGATGCATAAACCACCTGATGCACACCGCCTCCGGCAAGCGCAATCCCTTCGACTTCCTTCATTGCTTCAGGGTCAATTTGGTTTTCTTCCATTATACCTATGACGTTTACCGTAATCCCCTGCTCTTTAGCAAAAGCAGCCATTGCAAGCGGGTCTTCCCCATGGTTCGAGCAGCCATCCGTTATCAGCAAAATTTGATTTAAATGTCCGTTATTCACATTCATTCCTCCTGGAGAATACGAGGATTCTCAGATTCATATATTCCCATCTTCGCCAGAAGAAATTTGATTTATACGGAAGCGTTATGAAATTTCTTGTTTGTTTTGAAAGATGGCCGGAACAGGGATGGATGCCCACTTCGGTGTATTGTGGTCAATCCGGACGACAACAACTGTCATATCGTCCTCAATTTGGCCGGATCTCGTGCGGATGACTTCCTCCATGAGCAAATCGGCAATCTCCTGCGGGTCATTTGTTTTTAACCCTTTCATTTTGCGTTTCATCCATAAATCATGATTTTCTACATGCTTAGGGCCCTCAAATATGCCGTCACTCATCATAATCAAGAGATCACCCGCTTTCAACTGCTCACTCACAACCTCCACATCGAATTCATTAATAATACCGATTGGCAGATTGCTCGCTTGAACTTTCATTACCTGGTCGCCCCGTTTGATAAAACTAGGCGTCGATCCGACCTTCAAAAATTTACAGCTTGCATCTTGTAGATCGATAATAGATAGGTCAAGCGTGGAATATATCTCGTCAGTTGTCCTTAGGGACAGTATGCTGTTAATCGTTTTAATTGCTATTTTTTCATCAATGCCGGATTCAAGGATTTTCTCAAGAAGCTTGATCGTTTCATTGCTTTCGAAGTGGGCCCTTGCGCCATTGCCCATTCCGTCACTGATTGCCGCAGCATATTTTCTGGCACCTAGCTCCATCATGCTGTAGCTGTCGCCGGAGACAAGGCCGCCGCCCTTCGCAGCGTGAGCCGCACCTGTAGACACCCTGTATGATTTAGTTGATCCAAAAGCGACATGACTGTATCCATTCGGATGTGGAGAGTGTTGTTCGGCTTTCACAAGAATTTGTTCTTCCAGAATATCAGAAAGCATAGGTGCAATGATTTTTTCACTTTCTCCATGTCCGCTGAATGGAATGGTCATTTCAATGTCGATATTTCCTTGTTCAAGACTATATATCTCCACATGCTGAATCTCGATTCCGAAATGCTGAAGTGCCTCTATGATTTGCTCTTCCTGCAGAAAGTGCTGTTCCCGCTCTCTTTTTATTTCCCGAGAAAAGTCTGCCATAACTTCAGAAACACCTAAAAGCTGTTCAGCAACAAGGCGCCTGCTGTCCTGCACTTTTTGCTTAAGCGTCAAATGGGCATTATGATGTGCGAGTTCATCTTCAATCAGCTCTTCAACCTGCTTTGATTTAGAGCAATGCTGATGAAACTCTTTTTTCAGCCTTCGGTTTGATGCATATTCTTTTTCTTCTGTTTCAAGCATAACTTGTTTCATTAAGTCATATGTTTTATCAAAGTTCTGTACCCAGCATCTGTTTTTCTTGTAGCACGTCTGACAGGAATGCTCCGTGATCTTGCTTAAAAACAAATCAACTTCGCTGTCATCTGTCTGTTCGTCAGATGCTTGGTAAAAGGTTGCAAAGCTTTCAGACAGCGCGTGGAATACATTAGAGAACTGGTCTACCTTTTGAGCAGTGACATCTCTGATTTTCCTAGCATATTGCTGCTGCTCTTGAAGATGCTCCACAGTTCCCGGAATATATCTCGCCACTTTCTTTGTAATCGATTGAGGTGTAAGCAAAAACAGGCCGACTGCAATTAATGACTCATAGAGCGTTGTCATCAGACCAGCAGAGCCTTCACCATATAAAGAAATAAGAAGTGATCCAACGATCAGCCCGATTGCTGCGCCTGCCTTTTTTCCTTCCTTCAGCAAACCGCCTAATAAACCGGAGAAAGCAAGCAGACTCATTTGATAGAGGTTTCCGATATTCGCCAAGCCAAGAATCAGACCGGTCACGACACCAACCGTACAGCCAATGCTAGCTCCGCCAATAAAGGAAAAACTCAATACGACATAACGAGCCAGTATATGTTCTGCCTGCATCCCTTGGTAGGACAAGCCGGCAAGCCCCGTCAAAACGGAAGCAATGAGTATCATAAAGCAAATGATTTCTTCTATTTTTAATGATTGTTTTACTTTTTTTACAGTGAAAACCGGAAGGCTCTGAAGGAAAATCAGCGTTAAAATAAAGGATAGTCCAGCTTCAACGACAGCCATCACATAATCATAGGTTGTAAACGCGCCATTTTGGGCGTAAACAAACCCGGCTCTTGCTGCAGCCATGGAGAAGAACACGACAATCGGGAGTGCTTTCACGCGATCGTCGGTGATGAAGGAGGCTACTTTAGAAAATACGAAGAATGCCAGCAATGCGGCTAGTATGAGCAATGAGTGCTTCGGAGAAATGGTCAGCACACCTGTAAGCACAGCCAGCACCGCATAAAGCGCCTTGTCTCTTCTGATAAGAAGCATCGCCCCAAAGAAAGGAAGTGCGAAAGGAAGCACCTCGGATAATATGAAAGCTCGTCCAAGCAAAAATCCGATGACGACATAAATGAATCCTTTATAGAAAAACAGTGAATGCAAATGATGAGTCACCAGCTTCGTGCCCCTGTTAAAAAAAGATTGGAGTTTTTCCAAAGCTTGTCCCGCCATTGGCCCGTTCACTCTTCTTTCTGCTTTTTCCATTTCTCTCATCTCCCACCTGTTATATTCGTTGCCTGTCATTATAGCGAAAGCACAGATAGGATTTTGTCAAAAGAAGGTAACAATACCAAAGAAATCTTCGACGGTTTCTGCCTTGATATTCGTTTATCAAAAGAATTTCCGGAATGTTGTCTAAAAATGAAAAAAAATCGGCTTCTGCAAGAGAAGCCGATTTTTC
>NZ_JAVAXX010000395.1:0-4561 GCF_042709275.1 Bacillus sp. LR_5
ATTTTAAAGATATTCATATCCTAACACTTTCAACCCCTCCAAGCAAAGAAGAAGCATAGGCTCTGCAGTTTGCGCCATTCAGATTAAGAAAAAGATAATATAGGCGAAATAAAGCGCTAAAACACTGATCACGATAAGCGTTGTTTCAAATAACCCCCCCGACTTAGCCGGTTTCTGTTTTGGGGTATATCGCGTCTTCGTTATTTTTCCTTGGCGCGGTTTTTGCTGTCTTTGTCGTGTGGCAGGCTGCGGTGATGCTTTTATAGGCTGTTTTCTTTGTGCTGCTTTTTGCCCCGCGTCTAGCATATCCTTTTTCATTTCATCTGCGGATTGATAATCTCCGTTCAAGGCTGAAAAAAGCACTTTTTTATACTTTTGAAGCAGCGGGTTTCCTTCGATGAGAGACCTAAGCTGTTCTTTGGGCTGGTTCGTTTTCTTAAATTCTTTTTTATGCACACTGTTGATCATAATCATGGCAACTGCGAACAGATCATAGGATGGCTCTGCCTTTCTTGTTCCATACCCCCAATAGCCTCTGTCATAAAACTCCGTATACTCTTTTATCGCCCGGCCTTCCTTTGTCGTGCCGCCCACATCAATGCAGCGGATCCTTGCGGGCGGACCAGTTACGATCAGATTATCAGGTTTAAGATCGCCGAATATCCATCCTTGCTGGTGAAGCACCGATAAGCTGGATAACAGCTGAATCATTAATACAGGTATCCACTCTGCTCCTTTATCACTGACATACTTCAAAAGCAGCGGCCCTTTTATGTATTCCATTGCATAAAATGAAACTTTCGTATTGGCACTGGGAATATAGGCATCATCCGTATCAAAAAAAGAAGGCCCCATCGTAACGGACTGGGCCTTTGAGAAAGATTTCAAGACATTCACTTCAGAAGTAATAGACAGGCTGTCATCACTCACCTTTAAGGCAACATGTCCATCTGATGTTTCTGCCAAATACACAATTCCATTGGCCCCTTTACCAAGCTGTTTACGCAATGTATAAGTGTTTCCATTCCACTTGCCTTTGATTGTCGTACCCGGATTGAGGCTACATGCCAAACTCGTCAAAGCGTCGTTCATCATCTGCCAGCATGCCCCTTCTTGAGCGTATTTTTTCAAACTGCAGTGTCGCTTCACGAATCGCCGGACCTGTCGGCGTGATGCCGCCTGTCGAAAGCTTTTCAAAGAGTGTGGAAAGAGATTGCAGCTTCGGTGTCCAGTTCAGCACAAGCTCGACCTCTTGTTTTTTCCCGGGAAATATACACATCGCAAATTCGTTATTCCCAATTCGGGAATTGAGGCTTACAGACAAATCAATCAGGGCCCCTTTTACAGTTGGAAGCTTTGGAGCCATACTTGCACTTGTATCAACAAGAACCAAAACCTGAAGATGCACCGTTTCTCCAAGCTCGTCTACCACTTCCATGACTTCGCCACGTTTTTCCGGAGAAAGCTCTTCCATTTCCACATTCTTTCCGAGAATCTGTTTCAGTTCTTGATTGACTACACCTTGTAAGGTTTGCGTCATCGCTTTTTTTGTTACCATTTGAACAGTTTGTGAAAGCTGAGATGCATAAACGACTTGGTGCACGCCTCCTCCGGCAAGTGCAATCCCTTCGACTTCCTTCATTGCCTCAGGGTCAATTTGATTTTCTTCCATTATACCAATGACATTTACCGTAATCCCCTGCTCTTTAGCAAAAGCAGCCATTGCAAGCGGGTCTTCCCCATGGTTTGAGCAGCCATCCGTTATCAGCAAAATTTGATTTAAATGTCCGTTGTTCACATTCATTCCTCCTGGAGAATACGAGGATTCTCAGATTCATATATTCCCATCTTCGCCAGAAGAAATTTGATTTATACGGAAGCGTTATGAAATTTCTTGTTTGTTTTGAAAGATTGCCGGAACAGGAATGGATGCCCACTTCGGTGTATTGTGATCAATCCGGACGACAACAACAGTCATATCGTCCTCAATTTGGCCGGATCTTGTGCGGATGACTTCTTCCATAAGCAAATCGGCAATCTCCTGCGGGTCATTTGTTTTCAACCCTTTCATTTTACGCTTCATCCATAAGTCGTGATTTTCCACATGCTTAGGCCCCTCAAAAATGCCATCACTCATCATAATTAAGAGGTCACCCGCTTTCAGCTGTTCACTCACAACCTCCACATCGAATTCATTAATAATACCGATTGGCAGATTGCTCGCTTGAACTTTCATGACCTGGTCACCCCGTTTGATAAAGCTGGGCGTCGATCCAACCTTCAAAAATTTACAGCTGGCATCTTGAAGATCGATAATAGATAGGTCAAGCGTGGAATATATTTCGTCAGTTGTCCTTAGAGACAGTATGCTGTTGATCGTTTTAATTGCTATTTTTTCATCAATGCCCGATTCAAGGATTTTTTCAAGAAGCTTGATCGTTTCATTGCTTTCAAAGTGCGCTCTTGCGCCATTGCCCATTCCGTCACTGATTGCTGCAGCATATTTTCTGGCTCCAAGCTCCATCATGCTGTAGCTGTCACCGGAGACAAGGCCGCCGCCCTTCGCAGCGTGAGCAGCTCCCGTGGACACCCTGTATGATTTTGTTGATCCAAAGGCGACATGGCTGTATCCATTCGGATGCGGAGAGTGCTGTTCGGCTTTCACAAGAATTTGTTCCTCCAGAATGTCAGAAAGCATAGGAGCAATGATTTTTTCACTTTCTCCATGTCCGCTGAACGGAATGGTCATTTCAATATCGATATTTCCTTGTTCAAGACTATAGATCTCGACATGCTGAATCTCAATTCCGAAATGCTGAAGCGCTTCTATGATTTGCTCTTCCTGCAGAAAGTGCTGTTCTCGCTCTCTTTTTATTTCCCGAGAAAAGTCGGCCATAACCTCAGAAACGCCTAAAAGCTGTTCAGCAACAAGGCGCCTGCTGTCTTGGACTTTTTTCTTGAGTGTCAAATGGGCATGATGATGTGCGAGCTCATCCTCAATCAGCTCTTCAACCTGCTTGGATTTAGAACAATACTGTTGAAACTCTTTTTTCAGCCTTCGGTTTGATGCATATTCTTTTTCCTCTGTTTCAAGCATAACTTGTTTCATTAAGTCATATGTTTTATCAAAGTTCTGTACCCAGCACCTGTTTTTCTTGTAGCACGTCTGGCAGGAATGCTCCGTGATTTTGCTTAAGAACAGATCAACTTCGCTGTCATCTGTCTGTTCGTCTGATGCTTGGTAAAAGGTTGCAAAGCTTTCAGACAGCGCGTGAAATACATTGGAGAACTGGTCTACCTTCTGAGCAGTGACATCTCGGATTTTTCTAGCGTATTGCTGTTGCTCTTGAAGATGCTCGACAGTTCCCGGAATATATCTCGCCACTTTCCTTGTAATAGATTGAGGTGTGAGCAAAAACAGGCCGACTGCGATTAATGACTCATAGAGCGTTGTCATCAGACCGGCAGAGCCTTCACCATATAAAGATATAAGAAGTGATCCAACGATCAGACCGATTGCTGCACCCGCTTTTTTCCCTTCCTTCAGCAAACCACCCAATAAACCGGAAAAAGCAAGCAGACTCATTTGATATAGGTTTCCGATATTCGCCAAGCCAAGAATCAGGCCGGTCACAACACCAACCGTACAGCCGATGCTTGCTCCGCCAATAAAGGAAAAACTCAACACAACATAACGAGCCAATATATGTTCTGCCTGCATCCCTTGGTAGGACAAGCCGGCCAGCCCCGTTAAAACAGAGGCAATAAGAATCATAAAGCAAATGATTTCCTCTATTTTTAATGATTGTTTCACTTTTTTCACAGTAAAAATCGGAAGGCTCTGAAGGAAAATCAGTGTTAAGATAAACGATAGTCCAGCCTCAACGATAGCCATTACATAATCATAGGTTGTAAATACGCCATTTTGGGCATAAACAAACCCGGCTCTTGCTGCAGCCATGGAGAAGAACACGACAATCGGGAGTGCTTTAACACGATCGTCGGTAATAAAGGCAGCCACTTTAGAAAATACGAAGAATGCCAGCAATGCCGCCAGTATGAGCAATGAGTGCTTTGGAGATATGGTCAGCGCACCTGCAAGCACAGCCAAAACCGCATAAAACGCTTTGTCTCTTCTGATAAGAAGCATCGCTCCAAAGAAAGGAAGTGCGAAAGGAAGCACCTCGGATAATATGAAAGCCCGTCCAAGCAAAAATCCGATGACAACATAAATGAATCCTTTATAGAAAAACAGCGAATGCAAATGATGAGTCACCAGCTTCGTGCCCCTGTTAAAAAACGATTGGAGTTTTTCCAAAGCTTGTCCCGCCATTGGCCCGTTCACTCTTCTTTCTGCTTTTTCCATTCCTCTCATCTCCCACCTGTTATATTCGTTGCCTGTCATTATAGCGAAAGCACAGATAGGATTTTGTCAAAAGAAGGTAACAATACCAAAGAAATCTTCGACGGTTTCTGCCTTGATATTCGTTTATGAAAAGAATTTCCGGAATGTTGTCTAAAAATGAAAAAAATCGGCTTCTGCAAGAGAAACCGATTTTTT
>NZ_JAVAXX010000396.1:0-4557 GCF_042709275.1 Bacillus sp. LR_5
CTGAACCTGGTCAATAATAATGAGAAAAGAGCGGTAAATCGACGGCTGGATCGCAAATATCGCTGCAATTCCAGCGAAAATCGGCGCGGGAAGACCGATCCACGAAGCCAAATAAAGGGCAAGTGTAATCGCAATCCCGGTTTTGAAAATGCGGGCACCAAGTTTCATTGGTTTGTGCGTGCATTCCTTTCTATAGTAAATTGTGTGACATAGCAAATGGCTAATCCTTAAAATTCCCGGTTAGTTTATTTGCTAAACAATTAAGTAATATACAGGGATCAATACAAATATTCAAGCTATTTTTCTAGAAAAAGACCAAAATCTTACACGTTATTTGAATCCATAAAAAAACAGGAGCTCAATGCTCCTGTCCAAGGTGTCAAATTCTAGTTTTTAAGATGTTTAAAAGCATCCTCGACCGCTGCAAGCGTGTCTTTAATATCTTGCTCTGTATGTGCTGTTGTAATAAACCAGGCTTCATATTTAGAAGGTGCTAAATTAATTCCGCGTTCCAGCATCAACTTGAAAAACGTAGCGAATGTTTCTCCGTCACTGCGTTCAGCCTGCTCGTAATTTTCGACTTTCTCATCAGAGAAATAAACCGTGAGTGCGCCTTTTAAGCGGTTGACAGTAATCGTGATGCCGTGTGTTTCTGCGTGCTGTAAAATGCCTTCCTCCAGCATAGCGCCAAGGTGATCAAGCTTTTCATACACGCCTTCCTCTTTGAGCACTTCCAGGCAAGCAATGCCTGATAGGATGGAAGCGGGGTTCCCGGCCATTGTTCCGGCCTGATAAGCCGGTCCAAGCGGGGCTACCTGCTCCATGATTTCTTTTTTGCCGCCATAGGCGCCAATCGGAAGTCCGCCGCCGATAATTTTTCCGAGTGCTGTTAAATCCGGTTTCACCTGTAACAGATCCTGCGCGCCGCCATACATAAAGCGGAAAGCCGTAATGACTTCATCGTAAATAACGAGAGCGCCCGCATCGTGTGTCAGTTCATTTACTTTTTCCAAGAAGCCCTCTTTCGGCTCAACAATTCCGAAGTTGCCGACAATCGGCTCGACGAGAACCGCCGCGATTTCACTGCCCCATTTATCAAGGGCCGCTTTGTAGCTTTCAATATCATTAAATGGAACTGTGATCACTTCGTTTGCAATGCTTTTTGGTACACCGGCTGAGTCTGGTGTGCCAAGAGTAGATGGGCCGGAACCGGCGGCGACAAGCACAAGATCCGAATGTCCGTGGTAACAGCCTGCAAATTTAATGATTTTTGTCCGGCCTGTATATGCGCGAGCCACGCGGATAGTCGTCATAACAGCTTCTGTTCCCGAATTGACGAATCTTACTTTGTCCATAGCAGGAATGGCTTCTTTAAGCATCTTTGCAAATGTAACCTCATGTTTTGTCGGTGTTCCATACAATACGCCGTTCTCTGCTGCATTTTTAATCGCTTCTGTAATATGCGGGTGGGCATGTCCGGTAATGATCGGACCGTAAGCCGCTAAATAATCGATGTATTTGTTGCCGTCCACATCCCAAAAATAAGCGCCGTTTGCTTTTTCCATTGCGACGGGAGAACCGCCGCCGACTGCTTTATATGATCTAGACGGGCTGTTTACACCGCCGACAATGTGTTCTAATGCCTCATTGTGAAGTTCAATTGATTTTGTATGCAAGAATAAAAACCTCCTATATCTCCATGCGTCCTTTCTATTGTAGCATGCTTCCGAACAAGAACAATGGATTCGGTCTTAAGATGCAAGGGACGACGGTTGTAATCTGGACAAGAATTGGATACGCTTAATAAAAAAACATCCGGAGGTAACGTAATGACTATAGAAATCGGACAAAAAGCACCTGATCTTGAGTTAAAAGGCGATCATGGGGAAACAGTAACTTTATCGGATTATAAAGGAAAGTATATCGTGCTTTACTTTTATCCAAAAGACATGACACCGGGATGCACAACTGAAGCATGCGATTTTCGGGACAGCCATGAAAGCTTCGCTGAACTGGATGCCGTTATTATCGGCGTCAGCCCCGACAGCCAGGAAAAACACGGAAAATTTAAAGAGAAGCATAACCTTCCTTTTCTGCTTCTTGTTGATGACGAACATAAGCTGGCGGAAGCGTTTGATGTATGGAAGCTGAAGAAAAACTTCGGGAAAGAATATATGGGGATTGAGCGCTCCACTTTTTTAATTGATAAAGAAGGCCGGCTCGTTAAAGAATGGAGAAAGGTAAAAGTGAAAGACCATGTAGCCGAAGCGCTTCAAACGCTCAAAGATATGTCGGAAAAGTAAATGCGTCTATCAGCCTCAAATGATATGCTTACTTTTACCCTGATATCAATTGACAAATTATCGTAGAAAGAGTTACACTAATTATAAACATTACAATGTAAGAATTTTTTTTAGAAGAGAGGTGCATGACGGATGGCTGCACATGAACTAAAAGAAGCCTTAGAAACGTTGAAGGAAACCGGAGTTCGCATTACTCCTCAACGTCATGCGATTTTGGAATATCTCGTTAACTCTATGGCTCATCCAACAGCGGACGATATATATAAAGCTCTGGAAGGGAAATTTCCTAACATGAGCGTAGCGACGGTATATAACAATTTGCGTGTGTTCCGGGAATCCGGTTTGGTAAAAGAGCTCACATACGGTGATGCTTCCAGCAGATTCGATTTTGTCACATCCGATCACTATCACGCGATTTGTGAAAACTGCGGTAAAATTGTGGACTTCCATTACCCGGGCCTTGACGAAGTGGAGCAGCTCGCTGCCCATGTCACGGGCTTTAAAGTAAGCCACCATCGTTTAGAAATTTACGGCGTCTGCCAAGAGTGTTCGAAAAAAGAAAACCATTAAAAATAAGCTGACCGCATGAAACGGTCAGCTTATTTTATTTGGACATTTTCTTTTTATTATAAGATTCATCAAATTCTTTTCCTTCTAAGCCTTTATCTAAAGTCAGCGGCTCTCTGCAATGCATGCACATATCTACTCTTCCCAAAACCTTTGTCTCTTTTTCACAGCCCGGACATATGACGCGAACCGCTTTGGTCGAAAGCATTCCGATCCAAAAGTAAACAACCGTGCTGAGACCGATGGATAAAAGCCCAAGTATCATAAACAAACTAGATAGCAAAACTGACTCTTTGAAAAAGATACCGATGTACATAATGATAAACCCAACGAAAACCAAACTTAACGCAAATGTTCTGATTTTATTAATTTTGCTGGAGTATTTCGCCATGTCCATCCCCCTCTGATTTAACTATAGCACAAACCCAATGGGATTTTCTTCATGTTTTCGGTTGAACTGGAATTTATATATGGAGACTTACTGTGAATTTGTTTATAATAGTTCAATGTGTTTAGAAAAAGAGGGATTTCGTTTTGACCATAGAATTGAATCAAATAGAGAATAAAAAATTTTGAACAATTGCATTGGAGGAATAGTGATGGATAATCTTCTCCGTCCAATTTACCAAGAAAGAGCAAGTCATCCCAATACATTGGCTGTCATTATGATTGAGAGAAGAAACAAAACATCTTCCTTAACAGATAACTTTGATGCTGCTTTGCTGGTGATTGTAAAGGAGGCTGACGAGCCTGTTTTTATAAAGCATTATGAATTTGATCAAAAAACAGCTTCTTTGCATGTCGTAACAGATTCTCAGATTCAAGAATGGATTTTGCTCGGGACAAATAGAAGAATCATAGATTGGATTGTCAATGGCAGAGTCTTGTTTGATCGTAACGAATACATTGTCGAGCTGATTGATAGGCTCAATACATTTCCGTTTGCCGAACGCAAACTGAAGATCGGGCTCGAATACGGCAAATTAATCAGAAGATATGTTGAAGGCAAAGCTTTTTTTGAAGCCAATCAATTTTTAGATGCCTACAACGCGGTTGTTCATGCGCTGCACCATTTAGCGCGTATTGAAGTAATCGACAGGGGATTCCATCCGGAAACCACGGTATGGAGCCAAGTGCGCCAGATGGAGCCTCAAGTGTATAAATTATATTCCGAGTTGATCGAAAGCCACGAGAGCTTGGAAAAAAGACTCGAATTATTATTCTTAGCAAATGATTTTCTCATCCATTCCAAAGCTGAGATCGGTTCGGCTCATCTTTTCGAAGTAATGAAAGAAAAAGACATTTGGCAATTCGGTGAGCTTCTTCAGCATCCTGACTTAAAGCACTTCACCCAAGACCTTGGCGTTATGCTTGATTACCTGACGGACAAGGGACTTATCAACGTCTGCCAGATAGAAACAAAAGGGCAGGCTGTTTATCATCGAGGATATTCTTTTAAAAAAGATATTGACTCTGATTCTTGACCGTGTTATATTATTAAACGTCGCTGATGCGCTTCTGAAAAACAAGCTCACAGCGGCGGAGAAATAAATTAAAAAAACATTTGACATAAGAAAGTCAAAATGTTATATTAGTAAAGTCGCTTCGACAAGAAGTGAAAATGATCTTTGAAAACTAAACAAGACAAAACGTACCTGTTAATTCATTTTTTATAAAATCGCACAGC
>NZ_JAVAXX010000397.1:0-4546 GCF_042709275.1 Bacillus sp. LR_5
TATAATTTTTTTTTTCATTCAGTGATTTCCCCGAAAAAACGCCTTTATTTGCGGGTTTTTGCATAAAAAAAAAGCGGCTTTAAGGCCGCTTTTTTTTATGAAGTGAACAGTTTTACGATCTGCATGGCTAAATAAGCAATCCCCGCTCCGATCAGCGGCCCCACCGCAACTCCTCCAAAAAGCGCGACTGCAAGAATGGTCCCGATCACGAGAGCAGTTGTAATATGCGGATCATTTTCAAGCAGGGCCAGGCCGTTTTTTGCAATCAGCGCCACTGCGATCCCCGCTCCAAGGGCGATCCATGCGTAGGAAGACCGCATTGCTTCTCCAAGCTGCTTAAATCCGATTTCTCCCGTGGCAATCGGGACAAGAACGGCGATGGTAATAATGGTCACACCCCAGTTAATGCCTTTTGACTGGATGGTCGGAAATAATTTCTGATCAAGCCCAGCGATTTTGATGATCAAAAGGACGGATACAGCAAAGAGCAATGATTGGTTTTTGGCGATAAGTGCGATAGCCAAGAGTAAAATTAAAAATAAATTCGCTTGTGTAAACACTTGCCATCCCTCCTTTAAGATGAATGTATTCATATTCAGCAACAGCGTGAATACATATAAAAAATAGGACATGCTGACGAGAGGAGGACCGTTTTCGTGAATCAATCTTATATCACTATTTTTTTCAGAACCCTCTTTGTCATATCAATGACCGCAGGGTCGATAGCTGCGGCCTATTATTCGTTTCCGTTAACTTATCCGTTCCTGATCGCCCTTATTCTTTCATCAGTGATTCATCCTGTTGTCGATTATTTGGACAAAGTGACAGGATTCCCCCGAACGATAAATGTTCTGGGCGTTCTTGCTTTTTTTCTGCTCGCAGCCTTCGGTGTGCTCACCATTCTGGTAGCCGAAATCGTAACGGGAACAGCCTATCTAGCAAAAACGCTGCCTCCGCATATCAGCACGTTTATTTCATATTGCGAAAAATTGTTTACAACTCATATTCAGCCGCTCTATAACGAGTTAACTCTTTTGTTTCAAGAATTGGAAACGAACCAGCAGGCTTCTATCGTCACTCATATCCAGACACTCGGTGATTCGGCCGCTAAAAATGCCGGACTCCTGCTGTCCCACATTCTAGAGATGATCCCGAGATTTTTCGCTCTTCTCCCCAATACGGCGGCGGTTCTGATTTTTTCTCTTCTGGCAACCTTTTTTATGACAAAGGATTGGCATAAGCTGAAAGCCATGCTTGTTTTAATTCTGCCGGATCGTGTGACAGCTAACAGCAAAGCGATCAGCAGCGAATTAAAAAAAGCAATGACTGGTTTTATCAAAGCACAAGCCGTCCTCGTTTTCATCACGATGGTGATTGTATTTATCGGCCTTTCTCTCTTAAAGGTTGAACACGCCGCAACAATTGCTTTTTTAATCGGGCTTGTAGATCTTCTCCCTTACTTGGGTGCCGGCTCCGTATTTGTGCCCTGGATTTTGTATTTATCGATTACGGGCCAGCTGCCCCAAGCGATCGGAATTGGTATCCTGTACCTCGTCGTTCTTATTCAGCGGCAGCTGACAGAGCCCAAGATACTAAGTAAATCTATCGGGATCGATCCGCTGGCAACACTCATCGCCCTGTTTGCCGGCTTTAAATTATTCGGGTTTTTAGGACTGATTGCGGGACCGGCTGTACTCGTTATCATCCAAGCTTTCATCACAACAGGCGCATTAAAAGAAATATGGTCCTATATCACCGTTCAGCAAAAATAAAACGGCAGCCGTTTTTTCATGGCTGCCGTTTTTTATTTGATGATGATCCGCTTATTCTTCGACATTCCTCTCAGCCATTTGAACAGAATCGGCTTACACCAGCCGCGGGTAAACGGGATAAGAAGACAGGCGCCGGCCAAATCTGATAAAAAGCCCGGAAGCATCAGCAATAGACCGCCAATGAAAATGCACAGACCGTCAGCAATCGCTTCTCCCGGCATTTTGCCATATTGAAGATCACGCTGAACCTTATAATACACTTCGGTTCCTTGTTTTTTTGCAGCTGCTGCGCCGATAATGCCAGTCAGAATCATGAATAGAACTGTCGGCAAAATGCCAATCAGCTTTCCTAAAAATAGGAATATGCCGATTTCTATTGCCGGAAACACAATAAAAAGCAAAAACAAAAATCTCATATCCAAGCCCCCCACACGTGTAACACGTTCTGTTCAACAAAAGGCATGATAAAGAGAAAAGGAAGGGATTCCCCTTCCATTTTCACCTGTAATTAAAGAACGCTCGCACGGCCTTGATAGACTGCGCCTCTGGAAGCGTCAACTGTAATATCCTGGCCATCTGTCAAAATAGATGTCGCATTTTCCAGACCCACGATAACCGGGATGCCAAGGCTTAATCCGACTACCGCAGCATGGCTAGTCAAACCGCCTTCTTCTGTAATAAGAGCAGACGCTTTTTCAAGGGATGCAATCATATCACGGTCAGTGCTTTTGGTAACAAGTACCGCACCGTCAGTCATTTTTTGCTCAGCTTCTTTTGCATTTTGTGCAACGACAACCGGACCGTAAGCTGATTTGCGTCCAATGCCTTGGCCTTTAGCGATGATATCGCCGACAGTATGAACCTTCATTAAGTTCGTAGTGCCGGACTCACCGACAGTGCCAGCTGTAATAACGATAAGATCGCCGTGTTTTACAATTCCGCTGTTCAATGATTTTTGGACAGCATCCTCAAGCATCTCATCTGTTGAGCTCGCATTTTGACCGCTTTCCGCGAATACGCCAGATACGAGGGCAAGCTTTCTGGAAATAGAGTCATTTACAGTAACCGCAACAATCGGAGCCTGCGGACGGTATTTTGCAATCATACGTGCTGTATGGCCGCTTTCTGTCGGCGTTACGATCGCAGCAGCATTCAGGTTAATCGCCGTATGTGCGACAGATTGTCCAATTGCGTCTGTAATTGTCATGCCCACTTGGTCTCTGCGTTTTGAGAGAATTTCTTTATAATTTAATGCTTCTTCAGAACGGGACGCGATGTTATGCATTGTTTGAACTGCTTCAACCGGGTAACTTCCGGCAGCAGTTTCACCAGAAAGCATGATCGCATCTGTTCCGTCGAAGATCGCGTTTGCAACGTCACTTGCTTCCGCACGAGTCGGACGCGGGTTGCGCTGCATGCTGTCAAGCATTTGTGTTGCTGTAATAACAGGTTTGCCCAGCGCGTTGCATTTTTTTATCAGTTCTTTTTGCACAAGCGGCACTTCTTCAGCTGGAATTTCCACACCTAAGTCTCCGCGCGCAACCATTAAGCCGTCAGACACTTCGAGAATCGCATCGATGTTGTCAACGCCCTCTTGGTTTTCGATTTTAGGGATGATTTGAATATCCTGAGCGTTGTGCTCTTCAAGAAGCTCACGGATTTCGAGCACATCCGTGGAACGTCGAATGAAAGATGGTGCGATGAAGTCTACTCCTTGCTCAATACCGAAAACGATGTCTCGCGCATCCTTTTCAGTAATCCCCGGAAGATTGACACTTACGCCCGGTACGTTAACACCTTTTTTATTTTTGAGTGTTCCGTTGTTTAATACTTTTGTTTTAATTTCGCGTTTAGCGGCATCTACATCAAGTACCTCAAGACCGATAAGGCCGTCATCTAACAGAATCGTTGAACCTTGTTCAACGTCATGGACTAAACCTTCATATGTCACTGAAATTTTATCTGTTGTTCCTACAACCTCGTCCATTGAAATAATGAGCTCTTTACCTGTTTCAAGCTCAATACCGCCGTTTTCCATTGTATGTGTGCGGATTTCAGGACCTTTTGTATCAAGCAGAATTCCAACGTTCTTGCCAAGTTTTTTGCTTGCTTCGCGGATATTTTTAATTCTTGCACCGTGCTCCTCAAAATCTCCGTGAGAAAAGTTTAATCGAGCCACGTTCATTCCTGACTCCATTAATTTCGTAAGCATTTCAATACTTTCACTTGCCGGACCGATGGTACAAACAATTTTAGTTTTTCTCATTTGGTTCACTTCCTTCTGAAATCTTCAGCCTTCAGCTGTACATTAGATAGACAGTTCTTTTGAAAGCTGATACATGTTTTGCTCAACTGTGTGTTTTGTCTCAAGTATTTCTATAATATCATGGTCTACAAGCTTATTGTTTTGTATACCTACACAGCGTCCGCCTTTTCCTTCAAGCAGCAGTTCAACTGCATATGCGCCGAGACGGCTTGCTAACACACGGTCAGCAGCACTCGGAGAACCTCCGCGCTGGATATGGCCCAATACAGATACCCTAGTTTCAAGATTTGTTTCTTCTTCAATGCGTTTCCCGAATTCAACACCGCTGCCTACACCTTCGGCAACAATAATAATACTGTGCTTCTTGCCGCGTTCGTGGCCGCGTTTTAAGCGGGCAATGATTTCGTGCATGTCATAGTCTGCCTCAGGGATTAAGATCGATTCTGCGCCCCCTGCAAGACCAGCCCACAATGCGATATCGCCGGCATGACGGCCCATTACTTCGATT
>NZ_JAVAXX010000398.1:0-4527 GCF_042709275.1 Bacillus sp. LR_5
ATTGTTTGCATTATGTTAGAATGCTTCATAACAGATTTGAAATAATAAATACATATGTATCAATAAACTTTAGGTAAGGAGGAGTTTTTTATGGGTCACAATCATAGTCACAATCATAATGAAGGAGCAAATAAAAAGGTTTTATTGATCTCTTTTATCATGATTACAGGTTATATGATAATAGAAGCTATAGGAGGATTTTTAACAAATAGTCTGGCGCTTTTATCTGATGCAGGCCATATGCTGAGTGATTCAATTTCATTAATGGTTGCCCTGATTGCTTTTACATTAGCTGAAAAAAAGGCAAATCACAATAAGACATTCGGCTATAAACGATTTGAGATTCTTGCAGCTGTGATAAACGGTGCTGCCTTAATTCTTATTTCTCTTTATATCATTTATGAAGCAATCGAACGCTTCTCTAATCCACCAAAAGTAGCAACAACCGGCATGCTTACAATTAGTATCATCGGGTTAGTTGTGAATCTATTGGTCGCTTGGATTATGATGAGTGGCGGAGATACAAAGAATAATCTGAATATAAGAGGAGCTTATTTACATGTAATAAGCGATATGCTCGGCTCTGTAGGTGCCATTTTAGCTGCCATACTTATCATCTTCTTTGGATGGGGCTGGGCAGATCCATTGGCTAGTATCATTGTGGCTATTCTTGTTCTAAGAAGCGGTTACAATGTGACTAAAGATTCCATTCACATCTTAATGGAAGGAACTCCAGAAAATATCGATGTCTCTGATATCATTCGTACAATTGAAGGGACAGAGGGAATTCAAAACATTCATGATTTACACATATGGTCTATCACAAGCGGATTGAATGCTCTTTCTTGCCACGCAGTTGTTGACGGTCAACTGACCATTTCAGAAAGTGAAAATATTTTACGCAAAATTGAACATGAACTTGAGCATAAAGGCATTACGCACGTAACCATTCAAATGGAAACCGAAGCGCATAATCACGACAATGCGATCCTTTGTCAGCCCAAAATGGAGAAGCCGCGTGACCACCATCACCATTAAATTTTTTATCTAACTTTATAGTGAGAAGATCAACTAGCATTTTGCAGATTCTGTCTACTGACAATTTGAAATTGGCGGGGTGATAATGTGTACGACACTATAGTAATCGGGGCTGGTCAAGCAGGGATCTCGATAGGATATTATCTTAAGCAGTCCGATCAAAAGTTTATTATTTTGGATAAAAGTCATGAGGTGGGGGAGAGCTGGAAAGATCGGTATGACTCATTAGTTTTATTTACTTCTCGAATGTATAGCTCTTTGCCTGGAATGCATCTTGAAGGAGAAAAACATGGATTTCCTTCAAAAAATGAAATTGTTGCTTATCTAAAGAAATATGTTAAAAAATTTGAAATTCCAATCCAATTACGGACAGAAGTAATAAGTGTCCTAAAAATAAAGAATCATTTCTTAATAAAAACAAATCGGGAAGAATATCAAACGAAGAATCTTGTCATTGCTACAGGTCCTTTTCATACCCCTAATATTCCATCAATATCAAAGGATTTAGCCGATAATATTAATCAACTACACTCATCACAATATAAGAATTCAAAACAATTGGTACATGGAAATGTACTAGTAGTTGGTGGTGGGAATAGTGGTGCTCAGATAGCTGTTGAATTATCCAAAGAAAGAGTTACATATTTAGCCTGTAGTAATAAACTAGTTTATTTCCCTTTAATGATCGGGAAAAGAAGCATCTTTTGGTGGTTTGATAAATTAGGAGTTTTACATGCAAGTCATACATCAATAGTAGGCAAATTCATTCAAAAGAAAGGTGATCCAGTATTTGGGCATGAATTAAAACATGCAATAAAACAGAAAAAGATCATCTTAAAAAAAAGAGTCATTGCCGCAAAGCAAAATGAAATCATTTTTAAAGATTCATCTACATTAGAAGTAAACAATATTATTTGGGCTACTGGTTTCAGGAATCCCTTATGTTGGATAAATATAAAAGGTGTTTTGGATCAAGAAGGTCGAATCATACATCATAGAGGTGTTTCACCTGTAGAAGGATTGTACTTTATAGGTTTGCCTTGGCAGCATAAGCGAGGTTCAGCATTGCTTCAAGGCGTAGGAAATGATGCTGAATACATTGTAAAACAAATGAACGGTGAATAAACGAAGCAGAGCAGTAACTCACATGTTTACTGCTCTATTTTATTGTGAATAAGGGTAGCGAAGTGGAGATGAGCCTTCTCTTTTATTTAAGAAGTTAGAATATAGAAAGAGAAAAATCACTTTAAGACATACTCATATTTTTATGTTCAACAATGGTCTTAAGGAGGCTGCGCATTGAATTTGTCAGGTACGCATCTTTATGGCGTATAAAGATTGTTGAGATACAGCTGTCTTTCTCAGGTAATGGGTGACAATAAACCTTACCTTGTGCAGCTAGATGCATAACTGCAGATTCCGGTACCACTGTTATACCGAGTCCAAGTGCAACACTATTTAAGATTGTCTCCAGGATGTTAAATTCCATCATTCTGTTTGGGAGCACACCTTCATCTTTGAGCCACTGTTCAAGCCTAGACCGATACCCGCACCCCTGATTAAAAACAAGAATCGGAGTCGTTGAAAAATCCTCTATATTAAACGTTTTGTTACTGGTTACAAGAGTAAGTTTTTCAGTATAAACATCATACTGTTCCAGAATAGAATGTTTCAAAGGGCCTGAAATAAAAGCTCCGTCTAATTCGTGATTCATGACCTTTTTAATAAGTTCCTCTGTTAGACCAGCCTGCAATGATAAATCCACATTAGGATACTTTTTATAATAGGAAGCTATGATGGTCGGCAGTATCCTCACTGTTTCCACTGTACCGATTTTTAATATTCCAGACGGTATATCAGTATCTAGAAAGACTTGCTCCAGTTCTTCAACATCTTTCAAAATTTTGTTAACGTATTCAATCATTTTTCGGCCCTCTGGGCTTAGTGAAACCCCTTTTTTATGGCGATTGAAAAGAGGTGTTTTGAGTTCATTCTCTAATTGCTTAATCCGCGCAGTTACATTAGATTGTACATAATTTAACTCTTTTGCAGCACCGGTAATACTCTTGTGATGGGCTACGCATTTGAAAATTTGTAAGTCTCGCAGTTCCATGAAGATCCCCCCTTCATTAAAGTATCATTATCAATGATGTTTTTCATCACTTTTGTTCATTTTACTTGATGCTTACTTCTTTTTATAATTCTCATTGTAATTTTAAAGAAAAGGAGGGGAATTCAATGAAAAAAAGTCAATTATTCATTGGTGCCCTTACATGTTTAGTAGCAAGTATGTCTTGGGGCGCGATGTTTCCAGTTGCAGATCATGCATTAGAATTTATTGATCCGTTTTACTTTTCATTTATTCGCTACGGTGTGGTAACGATTATGTTAGTGATTTTATTATTGGTGAGAGAAGGAAAAAAATCATTTTATTTAGAGGGTAAAGCAAAATGGATCATTTTATTTGGGGTGATGGCGTTTACTGTATACAATGTTCTTATTTTTTTAGGTCAAAGGTTGATGGGGAAGTCTGGAATTATGACAGCATCCATTGCCGAGGCACTCATGCCGATGCTTTCAATTGTTATTCTATGGGGATATAAACATGTGAAACCTAAAAAATACACAATGATCAGTATATTGATTGCCTTTTTGGGGGCTTCGATGGTCATAACCAAAGGTAATATAAGTTTCTTTTTTTCATTAGGGGATCATCTATTCTCGATACTCTTTATATTCATTGGTGTTTTAGGGTGGGTTGTCTACACAATGGGGGGACAGATATTCCGAGAGTGGTCCATACTTCGTTATTCAACTTTGACATGTTTATTCGGCACAGCTATAACAGGAATCATGACAGCTATACTTACCGCGCAAGGTTACGTGTCGGTACCGAGTATTAAAGTGATTGCAGCAATTAAGTATGATTTTTTATTTATGATTACTTTACCAGGTATCATAGCCCTCCTTAGTTGGAACTATGGCATTAAAATCCTATCATCCATTAATGGGATTTTATTTATTAACTTTGTCCCCATTACTACATTGTTAATCATGGTGATCAAAGGATATAACATAACTGCATTTGATATAGTAGGAACACTGTTTGTCATTATTGGACTCATTTTAAATAACATATATCAGCGTAAGGAAGATTATAAGCAGGTATTACAAAAAGAAAAAACAAATTTGACTATCACTTAGACGGTGGGGGATTTAAAATGTTTGAAGGTTTATTGTTTTTCATTTCAGCTGGAATTGTCTGTGAACTTGCTGCAATTAATAGAAATGGCCGCAAAAATATAAAGCAACAGGCGGAATTGATTCAAATTTTAAAAGAAAACCTTAATAAAGACATTAAATAAATCAAGACGGTTGGATATTATTGAAACACACCAGAAAATTCAGGTGTGTTTTTATTTTGCTTTCTATTTTAAGTCTTAAAACGTCACCAATCGCTAGTTGAAT
This sequence comes from Bacillus sp. LR_5, assembly GCF_042709275.1. Lineage (NCBI taxonomy): Bacteria > Bacillati > Bacillota > Bacilli > Caryophanales > Bacillaceae > Bacillus > Bacillus sp. LR_5. Next base: position 4,507 of record NZ_JAVAXX010000398.1, read on the forward strand.
ACTATGGGAACCACTCTCCAT
>NZ_JAVAXX010000399.1:0-4520 GCF_042709275.1 Bacillus sp. LR_5
AATCCAAAATCCTGCTGGTTTTTCCATGTATTTTTTTCTCTCCTTTGAATTAATCTGGAATAGTATACTTTGAAAAAAAAGCATGTGCAATATGATATGGTGATAAAATCCTGATATGCCTGAAAAATGAGTCTTTTATCCTTTATTTTTTACTATATAAATATACTAGGAAGAACCATACGTTTGCGCATGTGTTCTGGAATTTTTTTAAATGTAATGAATTTTCTATTCGGCTTATTTATAATGAAAAGGTTAATATTTCTATTTAAAGGAGGGGTTTGATGTCTAGAAAAAACAGCGTGGCAATCGTAACAATCATTTCTGCGTTCCTTTTTTGCGCCATGATTGCCGCTGCTTCACTTTCGCCACTGGCCGAAACGGGAGGGGCGGCCAATCAGTTTAACTCAGTCGGCATGTGGTCAGCTATCGGTATGATCCTTGTGTTGTATCTCATTCCTTTTCTCATTTACATGCTTGGAGTTGATGCGATGAGGTATGTAATGGCGGTGCTTTGCGGCTTTGGGCTGCTGATTCATTTATCTTCGGCCGGTTTTATCTTGATGTTTAGTTTGTTCAGTGACCATCTGCTTTCTGAGGTGATCCTTGTGATTGGGGTTTGTCTCGCTGCGGCTGTTGTAAACATCATTTGGTTTTTTGCAGCTTTTCGTTCAGCATCAAAAAAACCCGTTACAAGAAGTTTTACGTAATCCCCTATATTTTCCTGTTCATAAAATGGATAATATGCTGTACCTATTGCGATCAGAATCTATCAAAAAATAGTGGCTTTTGGGAAATAATCGAATGTGAGAAAAGGCTGGCGAGAAGGTCTCGGCAGCCTTTTTTGGTTAGTCAATCCAAATATTTATTTTTATAGATAACCTTTGTCCCGCAAATATAATCATGCAATGCCAGTTTAGAGGGAAAGGCGGCCATGATATAACCGATATACAAAATTCCTGATAGTGTGTAAGCGAAGAAACGGCCGAAGCTGTGCCAAAATGAAATTCGCTCGCCATACTGATTGACAACGATTATTCCCATGAGTTTTTTGCCCAGTGTTGCTTGCATTTTTGAAGACGTCAGTAGGCTATAATAAAGAATACCGAAGATATATATGATGGCAATAACAGGGATTGTCCCGAATATCAATATAGAAAATGTATATTGTTCTTCTGTCATATAAAGGCTTGCTGAATCAATGAGAGGCAGGACAATTAAAGTGTTAATGAGAATCATAATAAAAGCAAAAAAATAGATAATCAAATCATCAATTATAGAGCGATTGCCCGAATCCAAAACCCTGCTGGTTTTCCATGTATGAATTTCTCTCCTTCGGAGTTTTCTGGGATATTATATGTTAGAGCCTATAGGGTTTCAATGAAATATACTAGAGGAACTTTGTCTTGTAACAAAAATAGTGTTTTGATGCTGTATATTGCTTTATTTTCCTATTTGTATTGTAGATTAATAGGAGAATAGAAGAGTTTGGTGAAAAATAAAAGAGAACCTGCAAAATGATGCAGATTCTCTTTATTGTGATTATTTAGCGGCTTGAATAAATACACCTTTCTCATGAGAAAACTCTTTAAATCCGTATACCCCATGATAGGAGCCGATTCCGCTTGTGTTGACACCGCCGAATGGCAGGTTGACGTCACTGAAATGGACGACAACATCATTGATGGCGGCATTTCCTGATGTCGTATGCTGAAGGACGTTGTCAATCAGGTCTTGGTTGTGGCTGAATACATAAAGCGCAAGCGGTTTATCACGATCATTTACGTAATCGATGACCTCGTCGATGTCTTCATAGTTCATCATCGGCAGGATCGGTGCGAAGATTTCCTCCTGCATGATTTTCATGTCAGGTGTGACGTTTTTCAAAACGGTTGGCGAGATCGTGCGGTCGCTGTCATCAAACACGCCTCCGAATACGACTTCCGCCCCTTTTTCGATGGCGTCGTCGAACAGGTCTTTGACGCGGTTGAAGTTGCGGTCATTGACGATCTGCGTAAATTTGCTGCGGTCTGGGTTGTAATCATCCTCCATAAATCCTGCGTTGACGATTGTTTGTAAAATCCCCGCGAACCTGTCCTGAACGTCTTTTTTAATGAACAGATAATCAGGTGCGATGCAGGTTTGGCCGGCGTTTACGAATTTCCCAACGGCGATCTTTTTCGCTGCGTCCGTGAGATCGTATTCACTGTCAATGATCGTTGGGCTCTTACCGCCAAGCTCAAGTGTGACAGATGCCAAGTGTTTGGCCGCTGCTGTCATGACGATTTTTCCGACATTTGTGCTTCCAGTGAAGAAAATGTGGTCAAACGGCTGATCTAGAAGCTCGGTTGCCACCTCAACCTCTCCTTCAAAAATCGCGACTTCTTTTTCGTCAAAAGCGTCTCGAATCACTTTTGCGGCAATGTTGCTTGTGTTCATCGTAAAATCAGACAGCTTCACAATCGCGCTGTTTCCGGCTGCGAGAGAAGCGGCAAGCGGCGCCATCGTCAGCATAAACGGATAGTTCCACGGACCGAGGATGAGCGTTACGCCTTTAGGCTCGTACATAAGAATTCCGTTTGCGTCAGGGCTTAAAGATGAACCGACTTCTTTAGGCGCCATCCATTGTTCCAGATTGTTCATATTATCTCTGATCGCTTTTTTCGTTCCTTCGATTTCCGCTTTTTTGACCTCGTGATATGGTTTGCGGACGTCTTTGCGAATCGCTTCGATGATTTCTTCTTCATGGGCAATGACGGAATCTAAAAAGCGCTGAAGCTTCTCTATGCGCTGTTCCGCTGTTGAAGCGCGCAGTGCTTTTTGCTGTTTTTTCTGAAGCTGAAAGACACGCTGAATGTCGTCTTTTACTTGCTGTTCCATTGTAAAATCCCCCTCATTTGCTTTCTTCTTTTCTCAGACCTATTATAAAGTGGTACCTTTTCTGTAAGAAAGACAACGGTGAACCATCTATACGTTACCGTACATATATCGAACATCTGTCTAATGATTGGGGGTGTCTTTTGTGCCGGAATCTGCTGAAGCTCAAGTGAAACAGGCGCTGCTGGCCTTATTGGAAGAAAGGGATATTCAACATATCACAATGAAAGAAATTGCTGAGAAGGCCAAAGTGAGCCGCGGGACGCTCTACCTTTATTATGAAGACAAGTTTTCAATCATTGAGGATGTGATCGAAGACATGAAGGAGGGGCTGGGCAAAGCGCTCTATGAGGCCTTCAGGCATATGGATACCCTCCATTTGAACAAAAAACGGCAAACTGTGCATCCGACTCTGTCCTTTGTTCACGAGCATCGATCCTTTTTTGGTACGATGATGAACAGAGAAAATGTTCATCGTTTTTTTAAGGATGTGTTTCAGCAGGATGTTCTGCTGGCTCCAATCCATGTGAACTTGACGCCGATCGAACGGGAAATCTACGGACATTACCGGGCTTTGTACACGTACGCGATTATCCTGTATTGGCTGAATGAGGATGCCGCGGCTTCTCCGGAAGCCATCAGCCAAAAGGTATGGGAGCTTGTTTCTCAAAAGAGGTTTTATTGGCTGTTTGGACAGGCTGCGTCAGGGGAGCGGCAGGAGGACAAGCAAATCGACAGGCGTGTGGTTCGAACGAGAGAGGCGCTGCAGAAGGCTTTGTTGGACGTATTGGCGGAGAAACAAGACTACGCGGCCATTACGATTTCGGATATTACCCGTAAAAGCAATATCCGCCGCGCAACCTTTTATGATCACTATGCCAGTAAAGAGGAATTGCTGCAAACCATGATTCAGCAATCATGTGCGGAGATCATAGATCACCTGACGATTGCCCCAAGTCCGAATGAGCTTTCTTTAGAGGATGCGGAGGAGGCGCTCGCCAGTCTGCTTTCTGCTTTATCAAACATGCCCATTGTGCATTTTCTCAATCAGGAATGGGGTGTTCCTCATATGATACCTGATATGTTCAAAGCGCTGGAATCGTTTTATCTGCATCAGCAGACTGAGATTCATGCGGAGAAAAAGCTTTATGCCTATTATGTATCCGCGATGATTATCGGGCTGATTTTGTATCGGCTGGATGAAGGGAAGACGCATGCGCCAGAAGTGCTGGCGAGGGAGTTTTTGCAGTTTTTGGATGTGAAGAAGTATAAGGTTGTATTGCTATAAACGAGAGAAATCAGCCTGCGGTTGAAATGGGAGGCTGGGGAGTACCTTCAGTATCTTTTGAAATGAAAACCTGAGAGAGGTAACGTTTACAACGGATATAAATTTGCCCGGATACACTCAGTCCGGGCTCTGTGTCGTTATGTCACTTGTTCTTTTGAGTTTCTTTCTTTTCTTTCAAGGTGAGATTTAAAAATAGAAGGGCCAAAAGAATTCGAGCAATGTTCACCGACCAAGATTTCCAGCTTGAAGTAGGGTCTAAAAGCGTATTGAAGAGCAGGTGAACGATAGAAGAAAATGAAAAGAGTAAAAATAGTAGTTTGTTTTGTGACATAAATTGCGTGCCTTTCTGTCAAATACT
>NZ_JAVAXX010000004.1:0-84965 GCF_042709275.1 Bacillus sp. LR_5
ATTAGGGCCCAAAAAAGAGAGCAGAACGAGAATCATCTCTCGTCCTACTCGGGGTGTCGTTTTTTAGCCGATGTTTATCATAACATGAAAAAAAACTGCTTAGTAGTCTAGATTTTTTTTTCTTAAGCTATCACAGCATTTTTCGCTCTCTACTGTTTCTTCTATTTCAACATCCGCGCCGATCTCTTCTAAAACCGCCTTCAAAGCAGTGATAATTGACGCTTCTCTGATTAATTCTTTTCCGTTCACAATGATACTTGTTCCGTATTCATAGCAAGAATCATCTTCGCAAATTTCTTCCCAATGATTCACGATCACTTTATGCTTCATGTTTTCACCCTCTGTTTGATCTGTGTCTGTATTTAGTTTAGCGGCTGGCATCCGCTTTGTAAATTCGAATGCTTGTGAATTTTATTCAAGCTCATCATCCGCGTATTCTTTCTTCAGCTTTACCTCATTGCGGGACTCATTATACTCATAAATTTTGATATAGCCGTCCTCCATAACGCCAAAATGGTTATGTTCAAGTGGAAACGAGGTGGGCTGAGGCGTTTCATAGTCTGAATTGCCGCTGTCTGTTTCAATAATGGTATCTTGATTCCCGCACGCCCCGAACAGTAAAAAGACAGCTATCCATACAAGTGCAATCCTGATTCGTCTCAGTTCTGCTTCACTTTCAAACAAGGTCGATCACCCCCAAATTCATTTTATACATAATATACCATTTTTACTTCCGTATGTTGTTCTCATAAAAAAAGACCGTGCCTTGGCATGGTCAGCTTACACAAAAAGCTTGGAGCAAAAGTGGATTCATGTTAAAAATGGCCGCCGGGAACCCCCGGCAGCCTTTCCTCATGTCTTGACATGGCATTTTTTGATCTATTCGAGTTCAAGCTGGACGTTTTTTTGCGGCGCAAACGTTGAGATCGCATGTTTATATATAAGCTGCTGCTTACCTTCCGATTCCAACAATACGGTAAAGTTATCAAAGCCTTTCACCTGGCCCCGCAACTGAAAGCCGTTCAGCAAAAAAACAGTGACATACGTATTTTCTTTCCGGATTTGATTCAAAAACTGATCCTGAATATTAATCGGTTTCATGTTTCGTCCTCCTTGATTCTCTATATCATACAGTTTCGATTAAAGTTCGAGTTTTCCTGCTATATGTGTGAAAATTTCCTTTTTTTTCAGCTCCATATCAACAGGCGGTGTCATATCGAACCATGTGACCTGCATTTTGTTGCGAAACCACGTCAGCTGGCGTTTCGCATACCGCCTCGAGTTCTGCTTTAGCTGTTCGACAGCATCGGAAAGTGTCACAAAACCGTCAAAATATGCATACAGCTCTTTATAGCCTATCGCCTGTATTGATTGACAGTCTCTCACGTTCTTGTCGTATAAGCGTTTCACTTCCGGAAGAAGGCCTGACTGCATCATCATATCGACCCGCTGATTAATTCTTTCGTAAAGCGTGTCTCTATCCATTGTCAGGCCAATTAACACTGCATTGTACAGAAGTTCTCGTTTTTGTTCCTTCAAATGCTGGGACATCGTTTTTCCGGACGTATGTAAAATTTCCAGTGCGCGAATGACTCTTCTCGTATTATTCGGATGAATCGCAGCTGCTGCCTCGGGATCTGCTGCAGCAAGTTTGGCATGAAGAAAGTCAGCGCCTTCCCGCTCAGCGGCCATTTGCATGCTCTCTCGAAACACGGGATCATTTGCCTCTTCCGTAAATGTATAATCGTAAAGCACAGATTGTATATAAAGCCCTGTACCGCCGACAATCATCGGAAGCTTTCCTCTATTTGCAATCTCGCTGATTTTATTTCTTACTAAGCTTTGATAATCGGCAGTAGAGAAAGAGTCTTTGGGATCTAAAATGTCAATCAGATGATGGGGCACTCCCTCCATCTCCTGTTCGGTAATTTTAGCTGTTCCAATATCCATCCCTTTATAAATCTGCATCGAATCTCCGCTGATAATTTCTGCGTTTAAGGATTTGGCTAGCTGAATACTTAAATTGGTTTTCCCCACTGCCGTCGGTCCGACTAAAATGACAACGGGCTGCTTCGTATTATTCAATATGTATCACTCTCTTTTATAAATCTCCCCCCATTATAGCATTCAACATGGACAACCACCTATCCATTTTGCCCTTTTTTTGCATCGGTAAACATCCTTCTACCAGCCGAGCGGCTCATTGCCGACAATTTCCCTTGTCTTTCCTTTCAGGGTATGACGATGCGTTTTTCTTCTGTCATCTCCGGGATCGTACACAACCCCTCCGTACTGGATCTCAATCGGCTCGTTATAGGCCAGATATGTCGTTTCTTCGATTTCATGATAATGTGTGCCATCTGCTAAGGGAATCGCTGGCCCTGAGATTCCGTAATACCGATGAAAATGGCCGTTTTCAAATGAAGTGATCCCTGTATAGTAATGTGTATGCTGATCGGTATTTGATCCGTTTGCCGGCTGAGTAAACCCTTCAATGAGATGATAATGGCCCTGTTCTCTCGTTGTTTTGACATGATAAGCATGTGCGTGGGGCGGTGCTTTTGACCAGTCAGACTGATACAGGCCCAATGTGTTCACATCCTCCTTTTTCCTCGATTCGCCCAATCAAATCCGGGCAGGGTGAATACACTGCATCATCTACACTTTATTACAGGAGGAAAGAAAACATGAACGAGTTAGAGCATTTCAGCCCTGAAGATACAAGAATATTTGGAAGACCTTTCGGATTCGGGAGACCATTTGGGTTTGGAAGACCTTTCGGATTCGGTTACGGGTTTGGAAGACCCGGATTTGGCTATGGATTTGGGTTTGGCCGGCCATTCGGATTTTTTGGAGGACCGTTTATCGGCGGCCTTGCAGGCGGGCTTATAGGAAGCGCTTTATTTAATCCTTATTTGTATGGCGGATACCCCTATTATCCGTATGCCCCGTTCCCTTATTATTATTAAACGCAAAAGGCCCCTTAAAAAGGGGTCTTTTTAAGTGTGTGAAAATGAATCTCTTGACTCATACATAGGCATACACTAATATTTTTCTAGCTGAAGTTTTTTTCTAATCTAAAAATATAGTGAGGAGAATTCATGATGTTGATAGGATATATATTCCTCACGATTGCCATATGTTCGGAATCGATAGGAGCAGCCATGCTGAAGGTATCTGATGGCTTCAAAAAGTGGAAGCCAAGTGCTTTGGTCGTTATTGGCTATTCCCTCGCCTTTTATATGCTGTCCCTGACTTTAAACCATATTCCCCTGAGCCTCTCCTATGCGACTTGGAGCGGGGCGGGCACGGTGCTGACGACAGTGATCGGAGTAAAATGGTTCAAGGAAGATCTGAATGCCAAAGGGCTTCTCGGAATTCTTTTATTACTATCAGGAGTCGTGTTACTTAATTGGCAGTAAAGGAGTGATGAAGATGAGAGGATTGCTTTATTTGGCTCTCGCCATTGTATCTGAAGTGTTTGGGAGCACGATGCTGAAGCTTTCAGAAGGATTTACACAAGCCTGGCCCATTGCCGGAGTCATAGTCGGATTTCTTTCTGCTTTTACGTTTCTAAGCTTTTCTTTAAAAACAATTGACTTATCAAGCGCGTATGCAACATGGTCGGGCGTTGGTACCGCGCTTACAGCAATTGTCGGGTTTTTGCTTTTTGGCGAAACCATCAGTTTAAAAGGTGTAATAGGTCTCACGCTTGTCATTGCAGGCGTGGTCGTGCTAAATCAATCGAAAGCCCACGCTGAAGATAAAAAACAGACGGTCTGTGAGTGACCGTCTGTTTTCTTTATTCTCCACCCAGTTTCACAGAGGCTTCAAGCTGCAGCTCGACATTTCCTTGAATTGCACGCGAAATCATGCATGACGACTCCGCTTTTTTACAAAGCTTGTGCGCCAATGCGACGTCGTCTTGTGAAGCATCATGTTTAAGCACGACAGAGGGACGGTGAATGATCTTTTTGTATGTAAAGACTCCTTTTGTGACGTCGACAATGCCTTCTGACTCCATCTGTAAGTCTTCTTTTTCCAGCCCGCTTCTCTCCATCATCGCTGCAAGTGTAATAATGTAACAGGTCGCTGCCGCCCCGAGAAGCATTTCATCTGGGTTGGTCCCTTCTCCCGGGCCATCCATTTCTTTAGGAATGGAAATCGATGTAATCAGGTTTCCGCTTTCAATCGTACCGACATCATTGCGGTTACCCGGCCAATTCGCTTTTAAATAAAAATGATGATCTGCCATTGTTTCGCCTCCTTTTTTATCCTATTTCAGTCTACTGATCTTCTCTTATTTTGTCTTCTGATCTGCTTGTTACGAATACTCTTTTTCCAGGACACCTTTGATCGCACTGACATAAGCATAAAATTCACTGTTCTTTGTGTATTTTCTATTTTTATAATAAAAATCATCAAAAAATGCTTCTCTCTGCTCACGGCTGATTTCCAGCTGGATACTTAGCCCCGTTTCCCCTTGGTTATTAATGTTTTCGGCATTCAATCCAGCAAGACCGCTTTTAGACGACGCTAACTCAGCGGAAAACCCTCTCCGCTCAAGGGCTCTCACAATCATTTTCGCCCGCTTTCGGTCTGTTCCCCCTACAAGCGTATTCTTGTTCTCTCCTTTATATCCGTGAAAAGCCACCACATATTGATGCTCCTTGATTTTCTTTTTTGCCAATGGCTCATCAAAGTTGGTGCTTGTAATGTGCAGTGTTTGGTTATCATGGGACTTCAACCCTTCAAACAGGTATGTAGAGTATTCATTATTGAAATAACGCACAAGCTCACTTACTCCGCCTTCAATTCTTCCGCCATGCGGAGACATAATTAAGACTTTGCTTCCTTTTTTCTCATTATATGAAATATCGTAATCGGCTGGGCTCTCATTCTCTGCCAAGCTGCTGAAATTTGAATATGTATCTGGCTGATTTGATGGTTCTGGTTCCAATGAGTAATGAACATATCTCAAGAACAAGACAATGGCTAAGACTAATATGACATTTAGTAAAAATCTTCTCATGTTTAACTCCTTTCATAAGAATGGCGCGGTTCATTATATGAGGTTTAGCCAATAGGTTTTATCTTACCATTGTATACACAATATCATCAGTGAAAAAGTTCCCGGTTTCAAAAAATCAATTGATTGTCACGGTTATTAGCGGTTCATTTCAAATAAGAGTGAAAAAAGGTTGAGAGGAAAGACAAAAAAGGTAGGAACAACCTCACTTGGCAAATAAATGTATATAGGTTTAAGGAGGGTTTTAGTAACAGGCTGCCCGGTTGCTGAGACGGACAGCTGTTACCGGCCTGCAGAATAGAGATTTTGCTTATTTGTTCTCACAAAATCACAGGAGAGGATAGAGTCCAATAAAAATGTTCTGATCTGTTGTTTCGAAAAACAAAATGCTTTGATTTTCGTTTTGCTTTTCTGTCTCACAATAATCGTTCTTTTACTAATCGTTCCGTCTTTCTTCATATATATAATGCTGATTGGCATTTGGCTTTCCAAAGAACGGTGCAAGTAGAAATTCATACGGTTGCTCTCCCCTTCCCAGTTTGATATGATCACATTATAATACGAACAAACGTTCTTTTTCAATCCCCAATGATTTCCTCAGCTTCTGAATCTATCGTATCTAATGCGAAAGATTCAGAAAAACAAACTCTTGTCTGTCTCTTACAGAGGACAAACAAACTTACCAAACCTATCATCTGTTCATAGAGTATACAGAGAACCTTATAATAGGAGGAAAATACATGTTTGGGTACTCTATGGTACAAATGGTGAGAGCAAATGCTCACAAGCTAGATTGGCCGTTACGGGAAACCGTATTGCAGCTTTACAAGCCCTTCAAATGGACTCCTTGCTTCTTGCATAAATTTTTCGAAACCAAATTGCAAAACAGAAAAAAAATGTCAGTCATTATCGAATTTGAGGAAGGCTGTCACGAGACCGGCTTTCAAATGGCTGGAGATGTGCTGCAAAAAGAAAAACGCAGCAAGCTAAAAAGCCGCTTCAACAAAATCAACTGCTGCAGCGCCGAGGTTACTCCTTCAGCATTACATTCCCTTCTCTCTGAATGCAGCAATATCCGTAAAGTGTATTTAAACCGCGAAGTCAAAGCGCTTTTAGACACGGCAACCGAAGCAAGCCATGCGAAGGAAGTCGTCAGAAACGGGCAAACCCTGACAGGAAAAGGTGTTACTGTCGCTGTTGTCGATACAGGAATCTACCCGCATCCTGATCTAGAAGGCAGAATTATCGGATTCGCGGATATGGTCAATCAAAAAACAGAGCCGTACGATGATAATGGTCATGGCACACACTGTGCAGGTGATGTCGCAAGCAGCGGCGCATCCTCTTCCGGTCAATACCGCGGACCTGCACCGGAAGCCAATCTCATCGGCGTAAAGGTATTAAACAAGCAGGGTTCAGGAACGTTAGCAGATATTATAGAGGGTGTTGAGTGGTGTATTCAATACAATGAGGACAACCCCGATGAACCGATTGATATTATTAGCATGTCGCTCGGGGGCGATGCCCTTAGATATGATCATGAACAGGAAGATCCGTTAGTCAGAGCGGTTGAAGAAGCGTGGAACGCAGGGATTGTCGTCTGTGTCGCTGCCGGAAACTCAGGCCCTGATTCGCAGACCATTGCAAGCCCGGGCGTGAGCGAAAAGGTGATTACAGTAGGTGCGCTTGACGATAACAATACTGCAAGCAGCGATGATGATACTGTCGCTTCCTTCTCAAGCCGCGGCCCGACAGTATACGGGAAAGAAAAGCCCGATATTTTAGCGCCGGGTGTTAATATTATTTCCCTTCGCTCTCCGAATTCTTATATTGATAAGCTCCAAAAGTCAAGCCGTGTAGGGTCTCAGTACTTTACAATGTCAGGAACCTCAATGGCAACACCGATTTGCGCAGGAATCGCAGCTTTAATTCTTCAGCACAACCCGGATCTTACCCCTGATGAAGTAAAAGAGCTTTTGAAAAACGGCACGGACAAATGGAAAGATGAAGATCCGAATGTGTACGGAGCGGGCGCTGTCAACGCAGAAAATTCCGTTCCCGGCCAATAAACATCATCAAAAGCCGGCAATTCTCTCTCAGCAGAACTGCCGGTTTTTTGTTTGAATATTCATAATCATAAGGTAAAATAATGGAAAATAGATGAAGGAAGTGAAGAAAGTGCCATATTATATCTGCAACACATGCGGTGTGCAACATGCACAGACTGTAGATCCGCCCAACTCGTGTCTGATTTGCGAGGATGAAAGGCAGTATATTCATCCCGATGGACAAAGTTGGACAACCCTTGAAGACATGCGTGAGAAAGGAAACCTTCAAAACAACCTTAAAAAGGAAGAAGAGCATCTTTACAGCATCAAAACTGAACCAGAGTTTGCGATTGGACAAACAGCCCATCTTATCCAGCATAAGGGCTTCAATGTGCTGTGGGATTGCATGACATATCTTGACCAAAAGACAATTGACCAAATCAACGAATTAGGCGGTATTCAAGCCATCGCCTTGTCTCATCCACATTATTACTCTACTCAAGTTGAGTGGGCTGAAGCGTTTCAGGCGCCGATCTATATCCATGAGGATGATAAAGAATGGGTGACAAGGCCAAGCAATCACATTCACTTCTGGTCAGGGGAAACGCTCAACGTGAAGCCGGGACTGGACCTTTACCGACTGGGCGGACATTTTAAAGGCGGTGCTGTTTTGCATTGGAGCAAGGGCAATGAAGGGAAAGGCTGTCTATTGACCGGAGATATCATTACGGTTGCGGCGGACCGAAACTGGGTCAGCTTTATGTACAGCTACCCAAATCTCATTCCCCTTCCCGCCTCCAAAGTTGAAGAAATAGCAGCCAAAGTAAAACCGCTTCAATTCAACCGGCTTTACAATGCTTTTTCTAAAGTTGTCAAAGAAAATGCCGGCGAAGCGGTCCAGCGTTCTGCCGTACGCTATATCAAGGCTCTCAACAGCGAATTGTTTCATACATAAAGAGTGAGGCGGCTCTTTTCCGTGTAAAAGATACAGCAATTGGGAATAGTATCGTGTAGATCAAAAGGAGGAATATTGATGGCACACACGAATACACAGCTTTCTCAATGGCTGGAATCAAAAGTCGGCCAGACGCTTGATATTAGAAAAGGTGAATTGACCCATGATGAAGAGATATCAGACTTGGATCAGATTGTTCTCCACCTTCAAAAAGTGGCTATACGCAGTACGAATCATCCTGATGATTATGTTGCGAAAGAAGAGCTTGTTTTAGAAGGCGAAGGAACAACATTCACTGAGGACGGAAACGTACCGCTTCCGCAAAATGCCTATGAGATTCCTTTATTAGGTGACATTCATATTCACCAAGAAAACGAAGGATTGAAGGTCGTAACAGATCGTGCAGTATATACAATTGATATCCAGCACAGCTGACAGCCACTTTCATCAAAATAATACAGCGTAGCGCCTTTGAGCTTTCGTTCAAAGGCGCTGCTTTATATCGAGCCGTTTTTTCACTTTTTTCGTTCTTCACCCTATTGAATGACGCCTAAAATAGATATATAGTTTTTAGAGACAGGATTACATTTCAAATCATTCTGTTTTTTGTAAACTAATTCAGCAATTTGATTCATCTATTTACCCTATTAGGCGAGGAGAATGCAAATGGAAAAATTGATGTTTCATCCGCATGGTAAAGAGTTTCATCACAATCCTTTTTCAGTTTTAGGACGATTTAGAGAGGAAGAGCCCATTCACCGATTTGAATTAAAACGGTTCGGAGCCACATATCCGGCCTGGTTAATTACCCGATACGATGATTGTATGGCCTTTTTAAAAGACAATCGAATTACAAGAGACGTAAAAAATGTGATGAACCAAGAACAAATCAAAATGCTCAACGTTAGTGAAGATATCGATTTTGTATCCGATCATATGCTGGCAAAAGACACACCTGACCATACCCGCCTGAGATCACTTGTTCATCAAGCATTTACTCCCCGAACCATTGAAAATCTGCGCGGCAGCATTGAACAAATTGCTGAACAGCTTTTAGATGAAATGGAAAAAGAAAATAAAGCGGATATCATGAAATCCTTCGCTTCCCCTTTGCCTTTTATTGTTATATCTGAATTGATGGGAATCCCAAAAGAAGATCGGTCACAGTTTCAAATCTGGACCAATGCGATGGTTGATACCTCTGAAGGTAACAGAGAGCGGACAAATCAGGCCCTTCGTGAATTTAAAGATTATATCGCCAAGCTGATCCATGACAGAAGGATAAAGCCAAAAGACGATTTAATCAGCAAACTTGTGCATGCTGAGGAAAACGGCAGCAAGTTAAGCGAAAAAGAGCTCTATTCGATGCTGTTCTTGCTCGTTGTAGCCGGCCTTGAGACGACTGTTAACTTACTCGGCTCAGGCACACTCGCATTGCTGCAGCACAAGAAGGAATGTGAGAAGCTCAAGCAGCATCCTGAAATGATCGCTACAGCGGTTGAAGAATTGCTGCGATACACCTCACCTGTCGTTATGATGGCAAATCGGTGGGCCATCGAAGACTTTACATATAAGGGGCATTCGATCAAAAGAGGAGACATGATTTTTATAGGGATCGGATCTGCCAATCGCGACCCGAATTTTTTTGAGAACCCCGAAATATTAAATATAAATCGGTCGCCTAACAGACATATTTCTTTCGGTTTTGGCATTCATTTCTGCTTAGGAGCGCCTCTTGCCAGGCTGGAAGGCCACATTGCATTTAACGCACTTCTGAAGAGATTTCCTGATATTGAACTTGCGGTTGCACCTGATGACATTCAATGGAGAAAAAATGTCTTTTTAAGAGGATTAGAAAGTCTCCCTGTTTCACTTTCAAAATAACATTCAAAACGCCCCCTTTTAAAAGAGGGGGCGTTTGTGTTTTCTCAGCGCTTCACCAATTCATCTGTTTCTTTTTCTTCCCTCGCTTCATGTTTCTTCCGGAAAGCCTTAAGGAAATTCGCATTCACTACTCCCCTGTTTGAATAAAGCTTTTCGCAAAATTCTAACATGGCTGTTGACGCTTTCGGTTCGGTTAGTATCATGAAGTGGTTGCTAGAATCGACATCCACCAGGTGGAAATGGGGAATTTGCCGCTCCCATTCCTCCCAATAGGCAGCTTGATCAAACGGTTCTTTTTCATTTGATAAAGTGAAATAAGTGTCTAAATCACCAAAGAAAGACCTGCTTTTGTTGCGGAAATAATAACATTTTACCGTCTCAGGATCAGGGAGAGGCTTAACAGTGTACGACTCCAAATCATAGGCGCGCTGTGTTTTCATCATTTGCTGAGCCTGCGCACGTATTTGTTTATCTGGTTTGTTTAGCCCTCGTTCTTTTGCCAAGTCAATCAACTCAGACAGGAATTCTTCATCCTCTAAGCTTATGTCCACCTCTTCACGGCTGATGAGAACATCCGTAAGCTTTTCCCGTTTCGCAATCGATGCCAGCATCGTATTAATTGTTTGCAGCATTGACGTTTTCATAGATGCCTCATTCTCTTTTGTCTCAGAACGATATGGGGAGTCAATCATCATCATGCTTTTGACAGCAAGGCCTTGGCTTTGCAGCTGGCGAGTGACTTCATATGCAATCATCCCGCCTAAGGAATATCCGCCTACATCATAAGGACCTTCAGGCTGTATGGATCGAATGATCTCTATATAATAGGAAGCCATTTGTTCAATTCCGTGCAAAGGAGCAGAATCAGTCATGAATCCTCTGGCTTGAATGCCGTAAAAAGGGCGCTGGCTCTTTTGTGCAAATTGCTGATAGATTTCAACTCCTCCTACTCCGCCATGGAACCAAAAGACAGGGCGCCCCCGCTTGCCGTCATTTAACGGTATCAATTCCGGAAACGTGCGAGCTTGATCATTTTGTAAGGATGTATCCTCCTTTTTCTTTGCGATCAAGTCCATCATGTCCTGAACAGTATGGCATGCTTGAAGCTCCGTCAAGGCAATGAGAGGGTCCACCTTTGATTGCAATTGCTGTAATAACTGTATGCAAGAAATTGAATCAAATCCATACTGCTGCAATGGCTTATGAGGCTGCAGTTCATCCGGAGCCATCCCTAGTACATTTGCTAATATGTGATGATCGCTGCTGTTGTTGATACGCTCATCCTGTGAAACAGAAGGCGTATTCTCTACTGCTTGAAAGCCGTTCCAGCAGCTTCTCTTTTCAAATGGATAGGTTGGCAACGGTATTCTGCGGGCACCTTTTCCTTGATAAAGCTTTTCCCATGGGATTTGCACCCCTTTTGTCCAGCAAAACGCGATCTTTTCAAGGTTGTTTTCAGACAACAAAGTCTCGATCACCATTTCTCTTAATGGACCATCCAGCAAGGCTTCGAGATCTGACGAGCCATTTTCTGCATTTCCGCTAAAGACAGGTACAGAACTCTTCAGCTTATCGCCTTTTTCTGCTAAGCAGGCTTGCAAGCCGATTACCAGTTCTTCTTTACTGCGGACGACGAGCGCCAGGCGGTCTTCCATTTCCTCTCGGCCGGTTTGAAGTGTATAAGCATAATCTTGTAATGACAGTTCTTGTTGTTTATTCACATAGTCAAGCTGCTGTTGAGCAATTGCTTTTAGCCTGTCTTGATTCTTTGCAGAAAGAACTACAATGTGGGCACCATTCTCACTCATACTAACCGGTGGTTTTGGTAAAGGAATATATTCTTCTAAAATGACGTGCGCATTTACGCCTCCAAAGCTATAGCTGTTGATACTCGCTCTGCGCGGAATTTTTTTGCCTGCATCGTCACTTAAATCCCTCCATTGCTGATTCTCGGCAGTCACTCGGAAACGGGTGCCCTTTAATGACACCTGGTCATTCAAAGACGAAAATCCGGATATGCCTGGTATTGTTTGATGCTTCATCGCCATGCTGACCTTCATAAGAGCAGCCATGCCTGAGACGAGTTCACCGTGTCCGATGCTCGGCTTTAAGCTGCTGATATAACATGGCGCTTCCTCCCGTACTTCCTGTGGAAGTTCCAATTCGAGCTGACTGCAGCCTGACTTTAACGCCTCTATTTCTATCGCGTCTGCCAATGGAGAGGCGATCCCATGCGCTTCTATATAGGTCACCGTTTTGGGATCAATTTGCGCTCCTTGATAAGCCTTCAGCATTGCATCCTTCATGCCGGCCGGATTTGGCGCGTGAAGTGACATTCCCCTGCCGCCATGCGATACACCTGAACCTTTAATAACCGAATAAATATGATCAGAATCTTCAATGGCTTTTTGCAATGGTTTAATGATGAGAACTCCTGCTCCTTCACTTCTGACAAAGCCATTTGCATCTGCTTGAAAGGATTTGGCCTGTCCTTTCTCACTCAAATAGCCCATTGAGTCGAAGCCAATAAAGCCTTTTGGTGAAAGCAGCAAATTCACAGCCCCGACAATGGCTTGCTCACATTCGCCGTTTCGAATGGATTGTACAGCTCTGTGCAAAGCCACTAGAGCTGAGGAACAGGCAGCTTCATAATATTCACTTGGACCTTTTACATCAAGTGCATAGGATATACGGTTTGGAATTAGGGAAGGAACTACAGCTGTATCCGTATTGCCGGCTGCGACAAATACTCCTGTCGGGCGGCTGGATACAACCTGCCCTGTTAAGCCTGCATCTTCCATCGCCTTCCATGCATGTATCAAGAGCAGAAATTCCTGTGGGTCCATATGCGCCGCTTCTTTAGGCGATATGCCAAAAAACAGGGGATCAAACTCACCTATTCCTTCTATAAAACCGCCCCATTGAAGACTTGATTGCCCTTCCTTATCAGCTGCGGCATGTTTGCGCCAGTCCCAGCGTTCTTTCGGCACTTCAGAGACACAGTTCTTTCCTTGGATAAGGTTATCCCAAAATTCCGTTACGCTGTTTGCTTTCGGAAACTGTCCCGACATGCCGATAATGGCTATGCCGTCTGCCGCGTGTTCGATTGTTTTATCCGTGTTCGTCTCGTATGCCGGAATCTGTTTCATTTGGTTTTCGATTTGAGCTAGGCGTTCTTCCTGCTGATGAGCTTCACCAAACAGCTGAGCAAAAGATGCTTCATGTTTGTCCGCAAAAAAGTCGATTAGCTCTTGAATAGTCGGATACTCAAAAAACAGAGTCGGATTTAATTCGATCTTTGTCTCTGCTTCCATCTCCCTTGTCAGTGCAACCAATTGAGAAGAATCGATTCCAAAATCCATGATATGCGCTTTTGCAAGAGACAATTTTGACGGATCGGCCATGTTTACTGCCAGTTTATCTGTTACATAGCTTCTGATACGAGCTTTCAGATCGCTGGCTTTGATGGCCTTATTTTCATTTCCTCTTTGATTCGAAATACGAAGCTGTTTAAGCGAGTAGCCCGAGTAGTGCAGCACTGTTTCTGACGACTCATTGATCACATCTACATCAAACAGCAACATGTCACCTGTATTCTTAACCAATGTAATCAAAAGCCAGCAATCCCCTTTTATCGTTTGCTTTGTAAACTGGATATCATTGATTCCAAACGGCAGGAAGCCGCCTGTCATGTCAAACTGCTCTAAGAAACTGAGGATAGCCAAGTACGCGCTGTTTGTCATCAATGGGCTTACAGTGTAATGGTGCCCGTTTGCCAGCCCGCTTTGGGGCAGGCGAATTTTTGCCAGTATAGACTTGTGATCTCTGTAGAGATGAGTAATTGTCTTAAATAACTCTCCCCATTCAGGACCGTTTCCGGTTTTATACATCTGATCGATGTGATGAAGCTTAGTTAATGAATGCTTAACGTTCTCGATATTGACTTTTTTGGGCTCAAAAGAACCGATTCCGCATTGTCCGATTGCGGCAGGCTTCCACAAACCAGAGGACGGCTCGCGATACATGATTTGCAGTTCTATGACTTGATCTTTTTGCAGCGGCTTTGCCTGAAGTTCAATGGTCTCGCCTTGTTTGATGACAATTGGACTGATATAACTTAATTTGCTGATACGGCCGCTGTTTTCCTCAGGGAACAGGTTAAAAAATGCTTCAATGGCCAGACTGCCATATGTGGCACCGACAAGCACCCGTTCATTGTTGAAGACGTGTCCTTGAACGTAAGGCTCATCATAAGTGAATTGATCTTGAATGACCGGCTGATTGATATTGTCTTCAACATCTGACGATTTCTCATTGATAGACGATACATCGAAATGAAATGATGTATTATGGTCAAATGCATAGTGAGGCAGATAAACCCAGCCTGTTCGGTTCCCTATATCAGCTTCTTTAAAAGCAATCGATGCCCCTTGTGCCCATTGCTCTGCTGCGTTTATTTCTCTATCCCTAGATGCTGATTCCGCACATGGCTGTAAATCGAATGATGTATAGATGCCTTGCTGGAGTGAGCTTTCTCTTGATGTTCGGAACACCTTTAGTTTTTCGATCAGCTCTTGAGTCGATGCCACTGTAAATGCAGCCCTATGCTCTAAATTATGGTTTCTCCTGTGTAAAGCCTGTACAACGGGTTCAATATCCAGAGAAGCTTCCTTCTCTAAAAACAATTGCATATTTTCTAGATAGCTAAGCAGGCTCCATTTTGTTTTGGCTGAAAAAACGGCAGTGAATTCCTGCTGGCGGAGAGCGATATGTTCTTTCTCAGGGGCCGTCTCCATATATTCTTCTATAATAAGATTGGCATAGGCTCCCCCCGCTCCGAAGGAATTGATCATGCTTCTGCGAGGCAATTGTTTTCCAGTTTCAGGATCATTCAAGCGATGCCATGGCTTTGTTTGTTCCTGAAGATAGAAAGCCGTGTGCTCCAGCTTAATATTTGGATTGACAGGCAGCGCGTTAATTGTCGGCACCAGCGTCCCTTTCTTCATCTGCAGCAGCACTTTTGTCAGCTGAGAAATGCCGGAAGCCGCCTCTAAATGCCCCAGATTGGATTTGACAGAGCCTATCGCACAAAACTGTTTCTTGTTTGTATATTGTTGAAACGCGTTTGTTAAGGCAATTACTTCAATAGGATCGCCCAGCGCCGAACCATTTGCCGCCGATTCAATATAGCCGATAGTCTCTGGATCAATGCCCGACTGCTGAATCGACTTGACAATTAACTTTGCTTGCTGTTTCGGGTCCGGAGCTGTATACATCTGTCTTCCGCCGCTATGGTTGGCAAAACTGCTTTTGATCACAGCGTAAATATGATCCTGATCTTCCATTGCCTTCGAAAGCGGTTTTAACAGGACAGCTCCAATGCCTTCCCCGGGAATAAGCCCGTTTCCTGTGCCAAAACTTTTGCTTTGATTGCCGCTTCCCAGCAGATTGGCACGCTCCAAAGAATCATATTTAGAGAGATCGAGTGTTAAATTGACACCCCCAGCAATCGCCATTGAGCAGTTTTTCAATTTCAGGCTTTCACACGCAAGATGTATGGCGTTTAAT
The DNA here is from genome assembly GCF_042709275.1 of Bacillus sp. LR_5. Classification (NCBI taxonomy): domain Bacteria; kingdom Bacillati; phylum Bacillota; class Bacilli; order Caryophanales; family Bacillaceae; genus Bacillus; species Bacillus sp. LR_5. The sequence goes on from NZ_JAVAXX010000004.1 coordinate 15,485, forward strand.
GAACTAGAGCATGCTGAGCTGACAGCGATACTCGGTCCGGTCAGGTTAAAAAAGTGGGAAACTCGATTTGCAATGTGCCAGTCTCCCCCATTTGAGCTGAGGACTGCCTGCTCTAAAGATGGGATATTCCAAAAATACTGGTTATACATATTCCCTATAAAAACACCTACTCCGTCATCATCCCGCAATTTATCCAGCCGGGTTCGCGTATAGCCGCCGTCCTCAAACGTTTCCCAGACGGTTTCTAAACATAAACGGAGTTCAGGTGTCATTTCCATCACCCGGTTTTGCTCCACCTCAAAAAGCTGATGGTCAAATGCCTCTATATCTTGTAAAAATCCGCCATAGCGTTTCTTATTTGCCGGCTTTTTTGGATCTTTTGATAATGTTTTCAATAAAGATGTGCGCCATCTGGATTCCGGTGCCTCTGTAATACAATTGTCTCCGGCGATTAAATGCCCCCAAAGCTCTTCTAAACTGTTAGACATCGGATAGCGCCCGCTCACCCCGATTATTGCGATATCTTCTCTACTAGAATCATTAAAATGTGTTCTTTGCAAATTACTTGTCTTTTCTTTTTTTAGTGGTTCGGTATTTGCTAGCTGAGTTTCAGTGACTTCCTGCTCTGTAACAAAGCGGCGTGTATGAAAAGTAAATGGCTTATTAGGATCTGTACGCTCTGTTTGAAGTGGAGCTTCATTTTTTGCAGGCTTCGTTTTTTCCTTTAACAATGCTGTCCGGAGCTTATTTTCATGCCCCTTTACTAAATATTCGACGAGTTCTTTTGTGTTGTTATGTTCAAATAAAATGGTTTTTGGAAGCTCTCCCGTCACTTTTTCTAATTCACGAATGAAATTCACCTGCAAAATCGAATCAATTCCATACTTCTCAAATGTCGTATCTTCGTGAATACGTTCTGGTGATAGTTTGATTGATTTTGCCAGCGTATGCTTCACAAATTGTGCCGTTTGTTCGATGAGAGAATCGCTTTCCTGTGAATGATCGATTTCAGCATTCATTTGTATATGGCTTGGATCTTCTTCTGCCTCCGTTCTCTTCTTTTGACGGACGACTCCGTTACTTTCAGCGGCAATGATCTGCTGGCCGAGCTGATGCGATTGTTCAGCCATAAAGGAAACATAGCGAAATCCTTCACTCTCAAGCACCGTTTTCCAAGTATCCGGATACAGGCCCGGGCAGCCCGGTATGCGGAGATCAGGATCCTCATACAGCCACCAGCCCTCTAAAAGGCCGAACGTCAAATGCGAATATATATTATGATTACTTATTTCATTTAAAAGGAGCAGCCCGTTCTTTTTCAAAACTGCTTTTGCATTTCGCAATGTTTGCCGGATATTTTTTGTGGCATGAAGCACATTTGCCGCGATGACCACGTCGTAGCCTCCCGCATCAATATGCTGTTCAGACGCCGGCTCCTCGACATTAAATCGTTTATATGTCAAATATGGATTGTCAGGACCATACTTATTTTCTGCATGCATTAAAAAAGCTTTAGACAGATCTGTATAACAATATTCTTTTATATGTGTCTGCCATGCTTTCAATTTTTGAAAAACAGCCGCGCTTGTCCCGCCGGTCCCGGCTCCGATTTCTAATATTCGAATCTTCGCCTCAGGCTCTTGCTTCAGACGTTCTTGCAGATAGGCTGTTAACGTATCTGCAAGAACATCATTAAAATAGTCTGCGACTTGATTGTTTTTATAGATCCCTTCTACTAAATCCATAGATGAATTCGGAAACAGGATATCGGTGGCTGACGCCTTGCCGGTCAGAATCTCCGGCAAGGCTTTAAGTGCTGTCTCCACCAATGTCACCATGGCTTTCATATTATTGTCTTGAAGCAGGTCAGATTTTTGTTCATTCCATTCTTTCCACAGCTCGCTCATGGTGCCTATTGAGCGTGTTGGAACATATCCGTTCTCCGTTCGCTTCAAAAATTGCTGCCGTTCTAAAATTGATTGGCTTTCTTCGAACCATCTGCCATAGAAATTCTCCAATACCGGCTGGGATTTACTTTCTGTGAAAAACCCTATGGACTGTAATTGTGCGAAAAGCATTTTACAGAGAATGTCTTCTGTGTTCAGCATTGGCGCTTCCCCTCCTATAACAGTTGTTGAATCTTTGTGCTGTCACCCGGGTGATAGCTTCGCAGCTTTTGCATGGCGGAGCCGTGAGTTTCCGGGTACACTTCAATCGTTTCTTCTGTCTGTTCCGCTTCATCATTCGTTTCGTTTGCCATTTTCATCATTACTAGCTGCTTCAGCGGTCCCCCGAGCAGCAATTCCAAAGCTTCCATTGCTTCAGGGGCTTCAATTGAGCCTATGCCTGCCTGAGCCATTCTCTTTTGGTAATCCGGTGATGAAACAACACCAATGCTTCCCCAATAACTCCAATTCATCACGGCTACTGTACAAGGCCATACTTGAGACAGCCGCTGTGCAAAAGCATCCTTAAAACTGCAACCCGCAGCGTAATTGCTTTGTCCGGAAGCTCTTGCAAACGATTGTACGGAAGAGAAAAACAAAACAAAATCCAGTGGTTCATGCCGGAAAACTTGGGCCATTCGCACGCTTACATCAACCTTTGCAGCAAGAACGTTTCTGAAACATTCCTCACTCATATTCATCAGGCTTCGGTCTTGTAAGACAATCGCAGAATGGATGATGCCGTTGATTTCATGATGCGTTTGTTTCATTGTTTCATACGCGCGTTCTAATTCCTCTCGGTTAGCCGCATCTGCTTGAATGTAATACGGGGCTGGCCCTAGACGTGCAAGTCTGTCCAGCTTGCTTTGAATGGCTGCATCCTTTTTCCTTCTGCCAATCCAAACGATCTGCGCCTGATATGTTCTGATCATATATTCACTCCACGCCTCACCAATACCGCCAGCTCCGCCTATGACAACATAAACGCCTCCGTGCTTATACTTCGTGTGCACCGGTTGATTGTTGTGTACTGGAATTAGACGAAGCTTATGCCAAATCTTGTTTCGATAGGCCCACGTATTCCCTTCTTGATCGGCAGGCAAGGAAAGGAGTTGAGATAACGGCAGGTCTTCGTATTTTTTAACATCGATCAGCTTTGTCTGCCAATTTGGATATTCTTTTGACATTGAACCGATCAGGCCGTGTACCCCGGCATCGACCGGGTCGACAATATCATGCTGATCAACATATTGTGTGTTCACCGTCACGACCGTCCAGCTTATCTCCTTCTGTCCATAGCCTAAAGAAAGCATTGCCTTAATGAGCCTATACATTTGAATGACGCCTTGATCTTGGGCTTCAATCATTTCATCGCCGACTTCGCACTCTGTCACACGAGAAGGAGACATCCACACGATGTGGTCAAACGATCCGAGTGCTTCAAGCTGGCCTGTAATTCTATGAATTGATGCGTTCGGCTCAATGTACAGCTCCTTGGCAAACGGAAACTCCCTTTGAACAGCTTTTCTGCTGTTGTCATCCCCTCCGAGGATGACAACACGCTCATCAGCAGGCGAAATGCTCCTCTTCTCCAGCTGCACTCGATCCCATATCGGCGCCATAAGAAGCGCTCCGTTAAGAGTTGCTTTGGAGTTTCCTAGTGATGTCGGCCCGTCTGGCGGTTGTATGCCTTCTTCCAGCAGCCTTGAGGTAATCCCCTTGATTCTTACACACACTCGGCCTTGTTCATCACACAAATCAATATCCAGTCTCTGTATTTTGTCCTCATTAGGACGAGATGTCACAGACACCCACATTTTATTTGTACACGGGCTGAATATTTCTAGCTCTTGCAGCGCAAAAGGCAGAGAAAGCTGCTCGTCACCGGAATTCAGCTTTAGCCCGATCGACGCTTGTAAAGCAGAATCGGCCATACTTGGATGAAGAACGAATTCATTCAGTGTGTGAGTTACACCAGCAGGCAGAGAAAGCTCTGCCAAGGCTTGATTGCGGCCGATGTAAAGCCGATCTATCCCTTGAAAACCAGGTCCGTAGTCAATGCCGATCGCCTTAAACAATTCATAACATTGGTCGTGTGAGAGTGTGCTTAAACTGCATTGGTCTTGAAGCACGCTGATATCCTGGACCGGAATGTCTCCTGCCCCGCGGATTGAAGCACTGCCTTGACAATGTATCTTTCGATCATTGTGTGCAGCCTCTGTATAGACGTTAAAAGCAATCTCGCCGTCCTGCTGGGGATTTAGACTGATATCCACTTGAACAGGCTGGCCGTCCGCCACAATCGGCTGCACCCACACAACATTTTTGATGTGAATAACAGATTGTTGATCTTCGGTTCTTCTCACTGCTCTTATAACGGCAGCATGAACCATCTCAAGATATGCCACGCCCGGCATAACCGGTTTTCCCTTCACCTTATGATCGGCGAAAAAGAACTCAGCACCTGTAAAGGCCGAGCTGAAACGCTGCTCTGACAAATCAGATGTGTTGACATGTATCAATGGATGCAAAGCTGCTGATTCGACTGTTTTTAAAGCTGTTTGATGGGCGGCTGCCTCCTCTTTCGTATCCGTTATCCAGTAGCGTTCTTTCGCAAATGGATAGGTAGGGAGGCTGATGCGTTTCGGCTGTTTGCCGTCATACAGTTTGCTCCAGCCTATTTCCATGCCTTTTACCCATAAATCAAGAAGTCTTTCATATATGTGAGGCTCCCAGCTATTGTTGAGCGTTTTCTGTACTTCGTCATCTGATCTCAATGTTTGTGCGATACCTTTTTCTGCTCTGCCTCTGTACATGTACTTCGCATTGGTGCCCCCTTCTATAAAGAGGTTCAGTTTTTCCAGCAAGTCCCCAGTCGAGACAGCGATAATCCCTAATCTCTCCTCCATTGCATCACGCCCCTCTTGGAGTGTATAAGCAATATCAGTGAGGTCACGAGCAGTGATAGATCGCTTGCTGATAAAGTCTGCTAATTGCCGGGCTTGGTCTTTCAGACGATCTTCATCCTTTGCCGACAAAATAAAGATGCCCGGGTGCTGTGCTGTCACAGCTGGTGCTGTTGCAGGATGGGTTGTTTCTTTCGGAATATATTCCTCAATGACCACGTGGGCATTGACGCCGCCTATCCCGAACGAACTGATGCCTGCGCGGCGCGGCAGCTCTCGGCCGGCTTCATCCCGAAGCGCCTGCCACTCTCTCGATTCCTGCACAATATAAAACGGGCTGTCATCCAGTTTGATATATGGATTAACAGTTTCACTGTACAGACTTTTGACAAGCGTTTTATGCTTGAGCTGCAATAACACTTTAATGACACCCGCCACACCGGCCGCCAGTGATAAGTGACCGATGTTTGTTTTCGCTGATCCAAGTCCGCAATGGCTGCCATGAACAGCCGGGTCCCCCGTTTTTTCATACAGCTCTTTAAATGCCGCTTTTAAGCCGTTGATTTCTACTGGATCGCCCAGCTTGGTTCCAGTCCCATGCGCTTCAATATAAGTTACGGTTCTTGGATCAATTCCCGCTTTTTCATATGCTGTTTTTACGACATCCGCCTGAGCTTTCGGATTAGGAGTCGTTAGAGAATTTGCACGGCCACCGTGGTTTACCGCACTTCCTTTAATGACACCGTAAATATGATCACCGTCTCGTTCAGCCGCTGTCAGCTTTTTTAGAAAGAGAATGCCGGCACCTTCACTGACTGCGAATCCATCGGCTTTGTCAGAAAATGTTTTGCATCTTCCTTCTTTGCTCAGCGCCCCGGCTTTATCATAGGCGATATGGCCTTGCGGAGTTACGACCGTGTTGACCCCTCCCGCAATCGCCATTTCACAGTTTCCATTTTCAATGGCGCAAACCGCATGATGAATGGCGACCAAAGAGCTTGAGCACGCAGTGTCGATCGGTTCACTCGGTCCATGAATGTTCAGGAAATAACTGACTCTATTCGGTCCTGCAGAAGGACTCATATTCGCAGCCGCTGAGCCTTCGATGTCTACATTTGACAGAAGTGAACTGTACCCTGTGTTTCCTGTCCCGATGAAGATGCCCGTTTTGGTTCCTGCCAGGCTTCTCGCTGAGTGTCCCGCTTCTTCTACCGCCTTCCACGCATAGGTCATTAACAGGCGCTGCTGAGGCTCCATCTGCTCAGCCTCCAGCGGAGATATGCCGAAGAACAATGGATCAAAGTCAGCTACTTCATCAATAAAACCGCCCCATTTGACGTTTGTTTTATTCGCTTCTTTCAGAGGGTCTCCGTAATACTCCTGCCAATCCCAGCGGTCTTTTGGAACCTCTGTAATACAATCTGTGCCCGATGACAGGTTCTTCCAATATTCCTCAACGTCTTTTGCCTTTGGGAAAACGCCGCTCATTCCCACAATCGCAATAGGCTCAGGCTTGGGATCAGCTTCCTTTTGCATTGGTGTTACCGAAGGTTTTACAAAGCGGTTTTCAGTCGAAAACGTCATATTTTTTATATTCTGTTCGACAGGCTGCATTAGCACCCCAGCTTTGGCAGGCGTTTGAGCTGTAAAAGCATTTGGATATTCTTCTGACAGATACCCTGCAAATGCATAAACAGTTGCGTGCTCAAAGAAGATCGTAGGCGTAAGATCCAGCTTGTACTTCTCATTCAGTGTATTTGCGAATTCAGTTAACGTAATCGAATCAAATCCATATTGATTAAACTCCATGTCCGGGTCAATCTCTTCAGGTTTGATTTTGAGCAATTGAGAGATTGTTTGCTTTAAAACTTCTTGAATGTGGTCGCACATATTTCCTTGATCCATTCTTGCTTCAGATGTCACCGGTACTTGCACTGTTTTCATTGGTACATCATCAGAAGACGGCTTTTGAGTCAGCTTTTCCCTCATCATGTCTTTGATTCCTTCCATGACGATGACTTGATCTTTGCCAAATGCCAAAGCTTTATACAGCGCTTGAATGCCGGTCTCGGTCCGCATTGGAGTCACACCTGTGTTTTTCAACGTCATGTTTTCAATTTCTTTATTCGCGCGCATGCCGCCTTCTTTCCAGAGCGGCCAATTGATTGACAACGTTTGTCCGTGCCTGTACATGGCGGTTACAAGCGCATTTCGATAAGCTGCATAACTGTCCATAAATGCATTAGCCATTGCATAATCGGCCTGTCCCGCGCTGCCGGCAACACTTGATATTGAAGAAAAGAGGATAAAGAAATCTAACGCAAGATGCTCGGTTGCCTCATCCACATTCACAAGCCCTTTCACCTTAGGAGCGAGAACTTGTGTCAGCTCTTCATTGGTTTTGCTCATAAGATAGTTATCTTTAATCAGCCCAGCGCTGTGAATGACACCATTCAAGTCTTCGTAATCAGACGTAATGCTTGTGATAAGCTCGGAGGCTGCTTCCGTTTGTGTCACGTCAACCTGCCTGTATTCTGCGCGAGCCCCTAATTGCTGAAGTTCGTTAAGCTCCGCCTGCTGATCCGCATTCAACGCGGATCTGCCTGTCAGAATGAGCACAGGCTGTTCGGCTTGGCGAGCAATCTCTTTTGCAAAAATAAACCCAAGTCCTCCTGCGCCGCCCGTGATGAGGTATACACCTTTATCTCTCCACGGCATGCTTATTTCCCGATCATCTATTTGCATTTCATCCAGATCATTGATGTACCGTTTGCCTTTTTCATATTTGATGTGCTGATCTTCTGTGTGCCTTTTATTCTCTTTCAGTTTTTCTATTACACTTTCAACATTTTCATGTGAATCGATTTCAATCGTCTGGCCGATTAGTTTTTTATTCTCCAGGCCGGCGGTTTTAAGGAGCGCCGATAGCCCTGAGAATGAGTACTGCTTTCTTTGTGCAGAGGTAAGCAGCTGGATCAGAACATTGCCCTGAGGTCTGCTTTTGAGAAGACCCTGGACCGTCTCAAGCGCTTGTTCGGCATAATCTTGGAACCTCTCTGCAAGTCCTTCGCGGAATGACTCCAAAACGATGCATTCCGCTCCTGTCATTCTTGATTCAATGCGATCTTTTGAGAGGCCATTCATGTCGCAAAGCATGACAATGTGCCGTTCGTAATGAGGCTCAGGACTTTCTTTTTTAAAATCCTTGGGCACCCATTTTTCTTCAAACATCAGGGTTGCCAGCGTTTGATCAGATTCCGCCGATCCAGAGCCGCCTTCTGCTGCTCTGAAAGATAATCCTTTCATCCGTACGCAAACATTGCCGCTCTCATCTAAAATATCAATATCGCGCTTTTGCACCTTATCAGTTGCCTTGCTGCCTTGGCTGTATCTTGCGTATACCCACATTTCTGACGAACATGCTCCGAAGACTTCAAGCTCCTGGACCGCAAAAGGCAGTGTCAGCTGGTTATCCCCGGCTCCTGTCAAAATGCTTGACGCCTGCAAAGCAGAATCCATCAGCCCAGGGTGCATTTTGTATTGGCTGAGCGTATCTGCAGCTGACGGATGCAATGACAATTTTGCCAAAACAAATTGTTCAGCTGTATAGATTTTTTTCACTCCGCGATAAGCAGGACCATATTCAAATCCAATCATTTGATAGGTGTCGTATACTTCGTTTACGCTGAAATGACTTTCCTGACACTGCTCCCGCAGAGATTGCAAATCAACCGTGGGCAGATTTTCAGCAGGATTCAATATCGCGCTGCCTTGACTGTAGACGATTGACTGTTCGCCAGTAACGTCTGAATGACCATAGATTTCATAAGAGATCTCACCATTTTCTCCCGGTAAAAGCCTAATGTGTACTTGCTGCGGCTGATCCTCTACAACAATAGGCCGCACCCACACCGCATTCTTTAGCTTCATGATGCGCGGTACATCTTGTACCTCTGCGGCCTGCTCAACAGCTGCCCGCGCCAATTCAAGATGAGCCACTCCCGGCAAAATCCGTTGGCCTTTCACAACATGATCAGCAAGGAAAAACTCTTCTCCCGTATAAATAGAGCTAAACCTTTGTTCCGAGAGATTCGATGTGTTTTGATGCATTAATGGATGCAGCATGGCTCCGCCAAGGCGGGAGGCTGCTTGATTTGCATCAATGCTGCCGCTTTTTTCAATATGATCAGAGATCCAATAACGGTCTTTTGCGAAAGGATACGTCGGCAAGCTGATGCGCTTTGGCAGATTCTCGCCATACAATTTCGTCCAGTCTACATCAAGCCCTTTTACCCATAATTCAAGCAATTTTGCATACTTTCCCCGTTCCATCCATTTCTCGACGGCTTCTTGAATCTCTTCGTCCTCTGTCAGCATTTGGAGTGTGCCTTTATCAATCCTGCCTTTAAATACATCCTCCACACCGCTTTTGCCTGCTGCAAAGTCTTTTAACTTTTGCTGTACATCCTCAATGGAACCGGAAATAATCCCGAGACGTTCTTCCATCGCATCCCGTCCGGCTTGCAGTGTATAAGCGATTCGGGCGAGATTTACGTCACTATATGATTGCTTATCAAGCGCATCTGCCAGCTGCTGTGCATGTTCTTTTAGCCGCGCTTCATTTTTAGCCGATAAAACGAAGATACCCGGATGTTCCGGCGTGATGGATGGTATATTCTCATCGGATGCTTCCGGAATATATTCCTCGATAATCACGTGGGCGTTTACCCCGCCGATTCCAAATGAACTGACACCTGCCCGGCGAGGAAGCTCTTCTCCCCGTTCATTTTTCAGCGCTTTCCATTCTTCCGTTTCCCGTACGATATAGAACGGACTGTTTTTCAGCTGAATGTATGGATTCACGTTTTCGCAATGCAGACTTTTCACTAAGGTTTTATGCTTAAGCTGCAATAATATTTTAATAACTCCTGCTGCACCGGCTGCCAGCGATAAGTGGCCGATATTTGTCTTTACAGACCCTAATCCGCAGTAAGGATTGGCTGATGTGTCTCCTTCATTTACACCCAATGCTTTAAAAGCTGATTTCAAACCGTTAATTTCAACCGGGTCTCCAAGCTCCGTCCCGGTTCCGTGGGCTTCAATGTAGGTCACGGTTTTCGGATCGATTCCCGCTTTTTGATATGCCGACTGAATAACATCTGCCTGCGCCTTCGGATTGGGAGTCGTTAAAGAGGCTGCACGGCCGCCGTGATTGATTGCACTGCCTTTTATGACTCCGTAAATGTGGTCTCCCGCTTCTTCAGCCGCTTTTAATTTTTTCAGGAACAGTATGCCGGCACCTTCCCCATGCGCAAAACCATCGGCTTGATTTGAAAACGTCTTGCATTTTCCTTCTTTGCTCAGTGCTCCCGCCTTATCAAAGCTGATATACACCTCAGGAAGGATAATCGTATTTACACCGCCGGCTAATGCCATGTCACAAGTGCCTTCCTCAATTGAAGAGATGGCATGGTGGATCGCCACTAGTGAACTTGAGCACGCTGTATCAATCGGTTCGCTCGGCCCGTGCAGATTAAGGAAATAACTGACCCGGTTCGGACCGACCGATGGGCTCGTATTGGCTGCCGCTGATCCTTCTATTGCCGAGTTCGCTTTAGATAGAAGAGAGCTGTATCCTGTATTTCCCGTTCCGATGAAGACGCCGGTCTTTGTGCCTGACAACCTTTTCGCCGAATATCCTGCATCTTCGATCGCTTTCCAGGCGTAAGTCAGCAGTAAGCGCTGCTGAGGTTCCATTTGTTCAGCTTCACGCGGGGAAATGCCAAAGAATAATGGATCAAAATCTGCAATACCGTCAATAAAACCGCCCCATTTCACGTTCGTTTTATTGACTTCCTTCGCCGGATCACCTTCATATTCACGCCAATCCCAGCGATCTTTCGGGATTTCCGTCATGCAGTCTTTGCCCTCTTTTAAGATGTTCCAGTACGCCTCAACGTCTTTCGCCATAGGGAAAATCCCGCTTATGCCCACAATGGCAATTGGCTCAGGCCCAGCATCACTCTGTATGGCGTTTGGCAGCATGACTTGCTGCTTTCTGCGTCTTTTAGCTTTGGCACGCACGGCTTGTTCCTGTTTCGCGGCAGGCTGAATCTGAGCCGATACAGCGCGCACAGCAAATGTCTTCGCAAATACCGATTGATATTCTTCTGACAAATGCTTGCCAAACGCATGAATCGTCGGGTGGTCAAAAAATACGGTTGGCGTCAGCTCTAACTGATAGGCGCGATTGATATGGTTGGTGAATTCAGTCATGGAGATAGAATCAAAACCATACACCGTCATCTCGGCATGATCATCAATCGTTTCAAGCTTGACCTTTAACAGCTTGGCGATCTCTCGCTTTAACATCGCCTTTACTTTATCCAGCAAACTGTCTGCATCAATGCTATTTATTTGTTCAGTCATGTGTTCTGCTTCCTTCTTTTCCATAGGTGCTGAGGCGTTTTTGGCCAGCATGTTTTGTTTTATTTTCTGCACATCGCCTTCGATCACCATTACTTGGTTTGCCTCTGAATGAAGTGCTTGATATAATGCCTGAATTCCTTTTTCCGCCCTCATAGGAACAATACCGGCAAGTTGCACAAGCCTTTTCTCAGTTTCTTGATCGACCTGCATGCCTCCATCTCTCCATAAAGGCCAGTTTACAGAAAGCGTCTGCCCATGCCGCTGGCTGAGGTCGGCAAGCCTATTTCGATAGCCTGCATACATATCCATAAATACATTGGCTGCCGCATAGTCAGACTGACCAATGCTCCCTAAACTTCCTGAAAGAGATGAAAAGAGAATAAAGAAGTCTAAAGGCAAATCCTTACTCGCTTCGTCTAGATAAACAAGCCCTTTTACTTTAGGCGCCAGTACATCGTGCAGATCTTTTGCCTGTTTATTAACCAGGTAGCTGTCCTTGATGATTCCGGCACTATGAAGAATACCGTTCAGACGGCCATATCTTTTTTGAATGTCGTCAATGAGCTGATAGACTTCAATTTTATTGGTAACATCTGTTTGCCGGTAGGTGATGTCAGCCCCCTTGCTATGAAGCTCTTTCAGCTTTTTGCTTTTGCTTTCGCTAAGAGGTGAGCGGCCCGCCAGAATGACTGTCGCATTTTTCGTTTGTTCCGCAATTTCCTTTGCAAAAATATGACCTAGTCCGCCGGCACCTCCTGTAATGAGATAAACGCCATTGTCTTTCCACGGTTTGCTGCCGTCTCCTTTTGCCTGTTTGATTTCACGCCAATCAGCAATATACCGTGTCCCGTTTTGATATTTGACATATGAATCGCTGCTCATTTGATTTTCTAACAGTTTGCCAGCAATGCTTTCTCCACTTTCTTCACTGCTGACTTCAATCATTTGGCCGGTTAGTTTGGCATTTTCCTGACAAGCTGTTTTCAGCAGTCCTGTCAACCCTGAAAACAATTGCTGTTCTCCCTCGGCAGAGGTCACGATCTGAACGAGAATGCCGTCTTTCGGTTTCGTACGAATGATCTCTTGTACCTTTTTAAACACTTGTTCTGTATAAGAATGGAAACGCCCATCTACTGAAGAAGGCCTTGCTTCCAGGCTGTATACATGGACATCCTCGATGGCTGCTTCAATTTGTTTTCTCGTCTCATGATCATATTCACATAGGAATACGAGATGCTCTGCATATTTTTTTGCAGCTAAGCTGTTAGCAGCCTTTTGTTCTTGCCAAACGGGCTGAAGCAATAAAGTTTCAGCGTTGATTTTTGATGGTTCGGTTTGTATATCTGCCTCCATCACTCTCGTCGAAAATCCTTTCAGCCGCACACAGATCATGCCATGCTCATCACATAGGTGAATATCGACTTTCTGTATCAAATCTCCTGGTTTGTTTTTCGAGTTGAATTGAACATAAACCCACATGTCAGAAACGCACTGACGAAAAACCTCAAGTTCCTCCAGTGCAAATGGCAGTGCTGCCTTAAAGTCTTCAGTGTCTGAAAGTTCCGCTCTGACGACATTTTGCAAATATTCAGCCGCCTGTAACGCCCCGTCCATTACACTTGGATGAAGAACATAATCGCCCAACGTATGTGCAACAGATTCTGGCAGTGATAATTTGGCAAGCAGCTGGCCGTCGCCTTTATATACGGCCTCTACACTCTTGTAACCTGGACCGTAATCGGCGCCGATCATCCCTTCATAAAACGAGGCAGCATCCATTTTGCTTTGATCACATTGTTTCTTGATCTTAGAAAGATCCAGTGCTTTTTCTCGCTTTAACTGAATCAATTCCGCTTTACCTTGGTTATATACAACTGGTTCTGCATCAGCGTATTCCGGATCACCATACATCCGATAAGCAATATGTCCGCCATCTTCATCGTAAAGTCCGATATTTACCTGAACCGGCTCACTTCCTGCTACAACCGGGCGAACCCACACGACATTTTTCAGCCTGATTCCAGTTTCATGATCCTCCAATCCGCCAATTCCTTGTTCTATAGCGGCTCTTGCCATTTCAAGCGTGACCGCCGCCGGCAAAATCGCCATGCCTTTAATGATATGCTCAGCAATAAAATACTCTTGTCCTGTGAAAATGGAGCTGAAACGCTGCTCTGACAGAACCGATGTATTATGGTGCACCAAAGGATGCAAACGAGATGGTTCAATTGTTGTGATAGCGCCGGTGCTGCTTTCAGGCCAGTATCGTTCTTCGGCAAAAGGGTATGTCGGCAAGCTGATGCGGCGTGGCTTTATATTTGGATAGAGCCTGCGCCATTCAACGTGAAAGCCATTTGCCCACATCTCGGCAAGCTTTCTCAATTCTTCTTTTGATATCCGCGATGAAGCCATATCATCTGCTTCAGCATTTCCAAGCAGCTGTTCAGCGGATGTCATTCTCGTTTTTTCTCCTTGAATACAGCCTTCTGCGAGCGGCTTTCCAGTCACAAAAGCTTCCAGCTGATGTTTCCACTCTTCCAGATCGTTCACTATAAAAACGATCCTGTTATCCATTGCTTCACGGCCGACTTGGAAGGTATATGCAATATCTCTTAAAGAGAAATGCCTTTGCTCGTCTTGACTGATATAGGACAGCATTTCCTTCGCGTATACTTGGAGCCGTTCACTATTTTTTGCTGATATAGGAATGATGTAAGGCTGATTGCCTTCGTTTTCGGTACCTGCATCAGAAATGTTTTCATATTGCTCAAATATTGCATGGGCGTTAGTTCCGCCAAGGCCGAATGAGCTCAGAGCCGCCCGATGGACACCTGCGTGTTTCTCTAACGATTTTCGTTCACGGACAACATAAAAAGGAGAGCTTTCAAACTTTATATCCGGATTCGGCTCCGTACAGTTGATGGTCGGTGCAAGTTCATTATGGTATAAACTCATCGCAACTTTAATGCATCCGGCTAACCCCGCAGCTGTATCCAAATGGCCAATATTCGTTTTCACTGAACCAATTCCGCAAAATTGTGTTTTGTCTGTGTATTGCTTGTACACTTTATTTAGCGCAGACATTTCAATAGGATCGCCTAATTTCGTTCCCGTCCCGTGCGCTTCAATATAACTGACCGTTCCAGGATGAACCTTGGTTGTATCCAATACATGCTGTATCACCTCTGTTTGGCCTTTTACACTTGGCGCATAGAAGCCGGCTTTTTCTGCCCCATCATTATTGATGCCTATTCCGCGCATAATCGCATAAATATGGTCTCCGTCTTTTACGGCATCCACAGCTTTTTTCAGCAGGATGACCGCTACGCCTTCGCCCCCGGCCATTCCGTCCGCCGAAGCATCGAACGCCTTTACATGCCCGTCGCTTGAAAAATTCAACCCGTTTTGGTGCACGTAGCCGATCGCTGATTGTGCGTGCAATGTTGCGCCTCCGACAAGCGCATATTGTGATTCGCCCGATGTCAGGCTTTTGTATGCTTGATATAAACCGACTAGTGATGAAGAACAGTTAGAATGAACAAAATAGCTTGGCCCTTTTAATCCGAGCTTATGTGAGATCATTGTGGGAATGGTTCCGCTTTGGGCTAAAACCCATGAGACATAGCCATCCGGTGATTCATGTCCTTCTGTTGTCTCCTTCGGCAATAACGTTCTATATGAATTGCTGCTTGCAGACATATATACACTTGTTGCCGGAATCTCCTTAGCCACATATCCTGCATCTTCAATCGCTTTCCAGGAGTGCAGCAATAAGAGGCGGAGCTGAGGGTCCATATACTCAGCATCTTTTGGCGAGATTTGAAAGAAACCGGGATCGAATAAGTCTTTCCCTTCGATCACAGATTGCACAGGCACATAGTCAGGATGCTGTATCAATTCTTCGGGAACTCCATTTGCGCGAAGCTCTTCTTCAGAAAAGAATCGTATGCTTTCTTTGCCTTCTTTGATGTGGTTCCAGAAGTCATGATGATTTTTCGCACCCGGGAACTGGCAAGATATCCCCACAATCGCAACACTGTCGTCAAAATAAGGGGGAATCTTCTGTTTCGGGTATTTTCCATCTTTTTTGTCATCATGATCATCTTCATTTTGTGTCCCGGCTAGATCTGAGTTTTTCATCTCCAAAATGTATTCACTGATTGCACGGATCGTGGAATACTCAAACAGCTCAGTAACATGAAACTCACAATCGAATTCTTTTTTGATTCGTTCAGCCACAGCTACAGCCAGAAGCGAATCGCCGCCCGCATCGAAAAATCCGTCATCCGGCCCAAATCCGCTGACCTTGAGCGTTTCCTCCCAAATGCGCAGCACCTGATCCTCTATTTCCGTTAATTGCAAGTGATTTGGTTTCCTTCTGTTGAACACGATCTCGCGTTTTTCTAATTCTTTACGGTTCACTTTTCCGCTGGGCGATAATGGAAGCTCATCTAAGCGGATAAAGTGTGAAGGTATCATATATTCGGGCAGACTCGATTTTAGATGAAGGCGCAAATCTTTTGGATTGGCAGAGGCATGTCCGCTTTCCTCTGTATAATAAGCAGCGAGCTGTTGATGGCCCTCAAGCTGCTTCACCACTACCGCCTGATCTAAAATGCCCGGAAATTCACCCAGCTTTGTTTCTATTGCGCCCAGCTCGACGCGAAAACCGCGTATTTTGACTTGGCTGTCAATCCGTCCCAAGTATTCTATGTTGCCGTCAGGAAGCCACCTTGCTGAATCACCCGATTTATATAGCTTCGTCCCTGGTTCAAAGGGATTATCAATAAATTTTTCAGCCGTAAGCCCCGGCTTTTTAAAGTAGCCTCTTGCTAAGCCGGCTCCAGCGATGCAAAGCTCACCTGGCTTTCCGATCGGGACAGGCTTCAAATGCTGGTCCACAATATAAATTTTCGTGTTGGAAACAGGCTTTCCAATCGGTGTATGGTGACTTGCGATATCTCCTTTTCCGCATCCGAAATACGCAGCGTAAATGGAGGCTTCCGTCGGTCCGTATATATTTTCAACACGGCAGTTTGTAAAGAGCGATACCGCCTTTTTCACTAATTCTTTAGGGAAGGCTTCACCTGCAACCATCATATACTTCAGCGGACCATCCTCTGTGAATCGCTTGTTGTCTTTCGCCATTTCTAAAAAAACATGCAGCATGGCCGGCACAAAATTAATGTGAGTCACTTTATATGTTTCAATATAATCCATGCAAAGCTGCGGTGATTTCTCCCCATTAGGCGGAAGAATCACAAGACGGCCGTCTCCAATAAACCATCCGAATAATTCTGAGATCGATACATCAAACACATAGTTCGTCTTCAATAAATATGCATCCTCAGCCGTTACAGGATAGTGAGATTCTAGAAAATTCAGGGTATTCATAATGCTCCGATGCTCTACCATAACCCCTTTAGGCTCTCCAGTGCTTCCCGATGTATAAATAATATAAGCGAGGTGTTCCGGTTTTACTTCCCGCTTTAAACCGCTGCTTTGCTGGTCTGTATAATCGTTTCGGCAAGCTAACTCGATATTGATCGCTTTTACATGGCTGCCAGTTAATCCGCTGATCCTATCATGAACGTTAGGTTGGCTGAGGACAATGGATGCCTGACTGTCTTTGAGCATGTACTCTAATCGTTCTTGCGGAAAACTTGGATCTAACGGCACATACGCTCCGCCAGCTTTCAGTATTCCTAAAATTCCGATGATCATATCAAACGAACGCTCTGCACAAATGCCAACGGGCTGTTCAGGTCCAACACCCTGATGTTGAAGGTAGACTGCAACAGATGTGCTTTTTTCATCTACTTCTTTATATGTAAGTGATCTGTCTTCAAACATCACAGCAACCGCATCGGGGGTTTGTTTCGCTTTTTCCTCAAACACCTCATGTATACACTTGTCATTTGCGATGTTTGTCCCTGTCGCATTCCATTGTTCCAGCAAACTAGTTTGTTCTTGATTTAATTGCAAAGAGTAGGCTTCAAGCGGCAAAGACGGGTCCTCCATCATGTGCTGCGCGAGCTTCATATAGTTCTCCATCATGCTTTCAATGGAGGACAGTTCGTACAAATCAGGGTTGTACAGAAGATGAAGCACTGTTTCATTTTCTTGCTCATATATTTCGAGCGCCAGCTCAAATTCACCCTCTTGCCGAATGTCTTCAATATATTCGATGCCAAGCGTTTGATACGGTTCAAGCACTTTTTGCAAGCCTGTTGCCTGAAAAAAGTTTTGGTACAGAAAAGCTGTTTGAAAAACCGGAGAATCCGCGGCCGAGCGGTCTACATTCAGCTCTCTTACCAATGCAGGGAACGGAAACGCCGCATGATCCAGGCCGTCAGCCACTGTCAGCTGCAGTTCCCGAATAAATGCTGTTAATGGCTGAGATCCGATATTCTTGCTCCGAACAGCCATCATATTGATAAAATAACCGATTAGGGTTTCAAATCTGTCTTCTTGCCGACCCATTGTCGGAACGCCAACAATGATATCCTTTTGTTTTGTATAATGATGCAGCAGTACTTTGTAAATGGAGAGAAACACAACCGATTCATTCACATGATTGGTGCGGGCAAACGATTTAATTTGATTTCTCAGGTGATGGGGGAGCAAGCTTTTATAAGCTTGCCCCTTGAATTTTCGTGATGAAGACCGCGGACGGTCAGCAGGCAAATCAAGAACTGGCAGACTCCCAGACAACTGTTCTTTCCAGTAAGCGAGATGCTCTTCCCCTTCTCTGCCAGTCAGCATCCGTTTTTCCCAATTGACAAAATCGTAATAATCAGCTGTTAATGGCTGCTGCAAGGGCTCAATCCCATTCAGCAATTGTTGATACGCTTCGAATAGCGCCGATATCAATGTCAGCATCGACACACCATCAAATATGATATGGTGAATTGTTATAAGAACAATGCATTCTTCTAACAGATGAAAAAGGTGTGTGCGCCATAACGGACCAGCTTCCAACTGGAAAGGTTCTTTTGCTTTTTCTTTTAGAAAAGGAAAGATATCTGCTGATTTCATTGCTGATATATCCTCTTCCACAAAATAAAGATCCTTTGATAACTGAACCGATTGAAATGGAATGCCATTTTCTTCTTGAATCACACTGGCTAAGATCGGATATTGTCTCTGTACAAACAGAAGGGCTTTCTTGAACGTCTCTGCATGTATTGGTTTGCTGAAGCGAAAGCATAAAGGAATATTATATGCACTCATCCCAGGAGACATTTTTTGAAGCATCCACAGCCCTTTTTGCCCTTCTGAAAGCGGGCTTTTCAACTGCCGCTTCATGCCTTTAAGATGTTCTTCCACCTCAGAAATGGTTAATTCTCCTGATCTGAAGGCATCGAGAATTTCTTTATGATTCATACGATTTACTCCCTTCTATGATGTTTTGCACACTCTTAAAATCCAATTTCCCTAGCGCCACCTCTTGCATCAATCCGATGATTTGCTCGTCTGTATACGTGCCCTTTATGTGATGTGCTGCTGCGCTATAATTTTGTTTTTCCGCTTTTAAGGCCAAATGGTCAGATAGAGTTTGGACTGTCTGACATTCAAGGATTTCCCGGCCGGCCATCTTCAGCTGCGTGGTTTTTTCGATATGCCGCATCAATTTTCGGCCAAGAATTGAATCCATCCCATAATCCAGGAAGTTTCTTTTGAAATTGATTCGATCCTCAGATATGCCCAATTCTCGTGCTAAAAATTGAACAATGATCTTTTGAATATGGGTTTTGCCATTCGGCTCGTCAATCTCTGTTTTCATATCTTGTGAATGCTGTTTAACGGCCTCTGATTGCTGAGTGCCTGACGAAATCCAATACCGTTCCCTTGCAAATGGATAACCAGGTAAAGAAACCATCCGAACGTGATCGCCATCATGAAGGAGTTCCCAAGGAATCTGATATCCTTTCACCCAGCATTCCGCGATGTTTTCCAAATTTCTTTCTTTTGCGAGAGCTTGCAGAACTGCTTCATCTTGTTCTTCTAAAATCCCTTCTGTATATCCTGAATAAAGGGATCTCTGTTGGCCTGATACCCCACCATTCTTCATTGCTTCCACATATTCCTTCAATTTTCGCACCAATTGCTTCTGATTGTTTGCAACGAGCGCGAGCCTTGCTTCCATGGCTTTTCTCCCAACCTGAAGCGTATATGCCACATCAGGTAAAGAAAGGTTATGATTCTGCTCCAGATACGCAATCATGCGGCAGGCAGCATCCTGAAGCCGATCGTCATTTTGGGCTGAAAGCACAATGATCTGCGGTGACCCTTGATGCCGCTGTGTGGACGGCTGATCATCCGGAATGTATTCTTCAATGACTGCATGTGCATTGGTGCCGCTGATTCCAGTCGTGCTGATCGTTCCCATCCTCGGCTTCTGATTTTTCCTGATCCACGAACGGTTTTCTTTGCAAAGCACAAATGGGCTTTCTTTAAACGGAATATACGGGTTTTCCGATTCACAGTGATGAGTGGCCGGAATGATCTGTTTTTTCATAGCCATCAGCATACTGATTAAAGCAACCGTTCCTGACGCTGCAAATGTATGTCCGATTAAAGGTTTAATTGAGCTGATCATACAGAATTGCTTCTGCTTCGTATATTTGCTGAACACGCTCGTTAACGCTTGGACCTCAAGCGGATCACCAAGATTCGAGCCGGTACTGTGCGCCATCACATATTGAATATCGAGCGGATTGATTTCATTTTTTTCATAAATGTTTTCGATCAATTCTGCCTGGCTAAAAGGATTTGGCGCAGTAATGCCGTTGGTTTTGCCATCGTAATTCACGCCGCTGGCCTTGATGCAGCCATAAATATGATCTTTATCTTCAATTGCCTTTGATAATGGTTTCAAGAGAACAGCAGCCACCGCTTCACCTGGCACAAGGCCATTGGCATCCTGGTCAAACACTTTGCATTGTCCGTTCGGAGACAGCATTTCGGCCCTTGTCAGCGCCTCAAAAGACATGTGAGAAATATTCAAGCTGACGCCGCCGGCTAAAGCCATTTCACAATCCCCCTGACGCAGAGCTGAACATGCCTGGTGAATCGCCACCAGTCCAGATGAACATGCTGCTGTCAAAGCCATATTAGGCCCTTTTAAATCCAATGCGTATGCGATTCTCGCAGACAATGTGGCGTTTTGTGTTCCGTTAATGTAATCCGTATCTCCGGTTAGATGCGCATATTCCCCTTCTTCCACACCTACATAAACACCGCAGGATTTTCCTTTTATCCGATCTCCCATATAGCCGGCGTCTTCAAACGTGTGCCATGCTTCCTCTAGAAAAATGCGCTGGCGCGGATCCATGCTTTCGGCTTCTTTAGGCGATATTTGAAAAAACAGCGGATCAAACCGGTCTATGTCCTTCAAAAATGCCCCCCACCTTGGCACTGCTTTTTCTGGATCTCTGTTAGCTCTCCCCCAGTCCCGGCGTTCGCCCGGAATGTCAGAGATACACGATTTACCGTTTTTCAGATTATCCCACAGCTCATGGACCGAATCAGCTTGAGGGAACCTGCCGCTCATGCCGATAATGGCAATAGGCTCATCGTGAACCTGCCGAATGCTTTTTTTACTGGCTTCTGGTTCTAAAGCTACAGGAATTGCTGCATAAGCTTCAGGGGGCTTTTGCGCCTCTGATGCATCATCCCGGTAAAATGCTTCAATCAGCTCTTTATGATCGGTTAAGAAAAAGCCGATCAATTCTTGTAAAGTCGAATAGCCGAAAAATAAAGCCGGTGTCACTTCGATGTTGAAATGCTTTGATAACACATTCGAAAATTTAGCCAAATAGATTGAATCAAATCCGAAGTCGGCCCAATTTTTGTTCAAATTCAGCTTGTCCTTTGAAATCTTAAGCAATGTGTGAATATGCTCTTTCAAGTCGTGTTCTAAACGCTTTTCAATGCTTAGTGTTTTTACCTCATCCTTGTTTTCTTGTGCTAGAGGGGATTGAGTGGCCGGTTCTGGAATAGCTGGTTCAGTCATTCCTAAAAATCTGCTGACACGGCTGGGCTGACCGGCTATCACGAGATGCTGAGCATCCTGCTGAGCTAGGATGTGCTCAAACATACGGATGCCTTCCTCGGCTTCTAGGAAGCGTTGGCCGCTTGATTTTAGGTATATATCCGTTGTTTCTTCATCACCGATCTTCATTCCGCCATCCTTCCATACAGGCCAGTTGATGACAAACGTTTTACCGTTATGCAGCTCATTTCTGTATTGTGCGTAAGCCATCTGAAACCTGTTGCCAATCGCATAATCACAACATCCAAAATCCCCTAAAACCGCAGAAGAAGAAGAAAAATAACACATAAAATCAAGGTCTTCATTTTTAAGCCATTCATCAAGCGCTATCGTGCCGTTGATTTTCGGTTCAATGATGCGCTGGAAGCTTTCGATCTTTTTGTCAAAAATAGCAGAGTCGCTCTCGATTCCGGCTGCATGAATAACACCGTTGATGGCACCGAATCGGTCTTTCCCTCTTTTTACGCAGTCTCCCATTGCGATAGGATCAGACACATCTGCTTCTGCATACATCGCTTCGCCGCCTAGATCCTTTAATTCTTTTATTTGCTTTTGCTTCTCATCATTAAAAGGCGACCGCCCTGTCAAAATCAGGTTTGCGGCATAGTTTTTGGCCAAATGCTTGGCAAATAAATAACCAAGCCCTCCTACACCGCCTGTAATCAGGTAAGTACCGCCAGACTTCAATTTGCTGTCGTCCGGTTGTATCGTTGTCTGTTCAATGTGATTTACATATCGTTTCGCATTCTGATACAAAACCGTTTGTTCAGTTGAAGCCTGTAATTCTGCCCATATATTACGTGTCCAATCATCCATCGATCCTTGTTCCGCCGGCTGAAAGATTCCAGTCACTTTTGTGTGCGGAAGGACAAGCCCGAGTGAACGTTCGAAGCCAATCCATGATTCCAGATAGCTTCTGTCAAGACCATCTTCAAAACATCCTGCCAGCAGCAGCCGTGAAGGATGAAGCTTTGCTGCGGACATACCTTGTAATAGGTAAACAATACAGGAATGGTCCTTTATACAGCGCTTGTCTTCCATAGGCCACATATAGAGGAATGCTTCTGGCTCTCCAAGTTCTTCTTTAATGCTTTGGAAGGCCTTTTCAAAAGTAACGGGTTCTTGCCGCACAACCTGGTAGCTATATTCAGACTGTTTGCTGTACACTTCGCCCTGTGATATAAAAATGACCTTGGTGTCTTGATCAACGTTTTTCAGGACTGAAGCAAATGCGTTTTGCTTTTCTCTTTCAGTCAGAAAACAGATGAGCGTTTTGATACGTTTCGATGTGAGAGTCGCCGGCTCTTCTTTCCACACTTCTTGAAAAGTCATAACCTTGAAAGGTTCTTCTGTTTGCTGATCATGATCCTGTTCTATAGACGCCGGAGCCTTTGCCGCGCCTGGTGCCCAGTAACGTTCTTTTGCAAATGGATATGCCGGAAGACTGATCCGGACAGGCGTTTGGGTGCCGTACAGCATGCCCCAGTCGAAAGACAAGCCTTTCACCCAAAGATCCAGCAGTTTCGTGTATTTCCCTTTGCTTATCCATGCTTCTATGATTTTTTCCGTATCCTCATCCGCTGATAAGACTGCTAACGCTTTTTTGTTATCATCGATGCGATCCAGATACAGGCTGTCTGCTTTGTTTTCGATAAAATCGTTCAGCTTTCTCTCAAGATCCTCTAGTGATTCCGCTATAAAGGCCAGCCGTTCCTCCATTGCTTCACGGCCTGTTTGCAAGGTATAGGCAATCCTGATCAGGTCTGTTTCGCGGTACCTTTTTTGTTTGATGGCTGTAAGCAGCTGTTCCGCTTTTTCTTGCAAGCGTTCCATGTTTTTGGCCGACAGCACAATCAGCGCTGGAGGATGGTCTTTCGGCGTTTGCGCCCCCGTCCTTGGAATATATTCTTCCAGGATGATATGGGCATTGGATCCTCCGGCGCCAAAACTGCTCAAGCCAGCGCGCCTAGGCACCTCTTGCCCGCCAATCACCGGGCGTTTCCATTCACCAAGTTGCTGCTGAACGACAAATGGCGTATGGCTGAACTCGATGTTCGGATTCAACCGCTGAGCATGCAATGATGGTGCAATTTGGCCATATTTAAACTGAAAAAGTATTTTTGTCAGCCCTGCAATTCCGGCTGCACTTTCACAATGACCGATATTTGATTTGCTGGAGCCGATCGCACAAAACTGTTTCTCCTGCGTATCTTTCTCAAATGCTTTTGTTAACCCCGCTATCTCAATCGGATCTCCTAATGCAGTGCCTGTTCCATGCGCCTCTAAATAACTGATGGTTCGGGCAGGAATGTCGGCGCGCTCCATTGCTTCTTTAATTACCTGTGCCTGTGCATGAGGATTTGGAACCGTGTATCCATTTGTTTTTCCTCCGCTATTAATGGCACTTGCCTTTATCACACCGTAAATATGGTCACCGTCTGCTATTGCTTGCTGCAGCGGCTTTAACACAATGGCGCCTACGCCTTCACCGTCGACAAATCCATCTGCATCATCGCCGAATGATTTACATGTATCACTAGCGGAGAGCATATTCATGACAGATAAATTCTGATAGTGAACCGGGTCGACAACTAAATTGACACCGCCGGCAATGGCACAATCACTCGATCCGCTATAAATGCTTTCCAGCGCTAAATGAATCGCTGTCAGGGAGGATGAGCAGGCTGTATCGACTGCAAGACTCGGACCTTGGAAATTCAGTAAATAGGATATTCTGTTGGCGATAGACCAATAGCCGTAGCCGGTCGAATAATTTTTGTTCATGACTCCGGCAAAGACGCCGATTTTTCTGCTTGAACAGAGCGAGTCAGGCGTGTATCCCGCGTCTTCAATACTTGCATAAGCGGTTTGCAGAAATAATCGCTCCTGAGGGTCCATTCTTTCTGCCTCAAGCGGAGAAATCTGAAAGAATAATGGGTCAAACTTGTCCATATCCTTGATAAATCCGCCCCATTTCGTATAAATTGATCCTTCTTTTCCTTTTTCTTTATCGTAATAAGCTTTCCAATCCCAGCGATCTTTCGGAATTTCCTCAATACAATTTCTTCCTTCTTTTAGGTTGTTCCAAAAGTCTTCTGCTGTTTCCGCCTGAGGATAGCGTCCAGAAATGCCGATAATGGCAACGTCACGGCTTGCAAGAGTGTTAGTCGGTGTTTCTTTCTCCCCGCTGAAGCCAAGCTTGCGATAGCGCCGTGTTCTTTTAGCGGCCTGATCAGGTTTCTGTGAGGATTGGGTTCTGCTTTCGGCCGGTGTCTGTTGTTGAACTTGACGGTCAAGACCTGTTAATTTCATCAGCGCTTCTGTTTTTGTTTTGATGAAATGATCCACTAATGCGTCAATGGTCTGGTACTCGAAAAATAAAGTGCTGCTTACATGGTCAAATTCTTTACGCAATGTATTTGTCAGCTGGACAACGACGATAGAATCAATCCCGTACTTTTCAAGCGGTTCAGATGACTCAATTTTGCTTGCAGGAATTTTCAACGTTTCCCCGATTAGTTTTTTCATATATTCTGTGCTTTTTTCTCTTAGGAGAGCATGTTTTGATTGTCCAGCTTCCTCTGAATCTATGGTATGAATGTAGGCTGGCTCCTGATTAGACGCTTGTAAAACAACCTTCTCCGGCAAGATCACATTTTTCATCATACGGCGAACCAGCCCGTTGCTTGAGGCTGCGACGATTTGGTGACTCAGATCATGTGCCGCCTCGGCCGGGAAAAAGACAGATTCAAAGCCTTCGCTTTCAAGTGCCGCTTTCCAGCTGTCAGGATGTAAGCCTGGACAGCCGGGAATCCGCACTGCAGGATCTTCATACAGCCACCAGCCTTCCAAAAGACCAAAGGTGATGTGAGGGAACAGGCTGTTTCCCGCCATTTCATTCAGCAGCAGCATTCCGTTGTTTTTCATTACCGCTTTTGTATGCCGCAGTGTTTGACGGATATTTTTTGTTGCGTGAAGGACATTAGCGGCAATGACGACATCATAGCCTCCCGCTTCAAATTCCTGCTGGTCAATCGGTTTTTCCACATCAAAAAGCTGATATGTCAGGTACGGATTTTCCGCCCCATATTCCTTTTCTGCATGCAGCAAAAATGCTTTAGACAGATCTGTATAGCAATATTCATTGATGTGCTTTTGATATGGTTTCAGTTTTTCAAAGATTCCGGCACTCGTGCCGCCTGTGCCTGCGCCTATTTCCATAATGCGAATCGATGCCTCAGGGTCGTGCTTCAGACGTTCATCCAGATAAGCTAATAATGTATCGGCAAGCACTTTATTAAAATAGTCTGCCACTTGGTTATGCTTATAAATGCCTTCCACCAGTTCCATCGAGGAATGCGGGAACATGATATCTGTTGCAGGGACTTTCCCTGTCAAAATATCCGGTAATGCTTTCAGCATGGCCTCTGCTAATACAACCATCGCCTTTGTCTCGCTGTCTTTAAGCCACTTTTCTTTTTTCGCATTCCATTCTTGCCAAAGCAGCTCGATATCCTCTGCTTGGTCCTTCCTCACCAATGAATCTCCAACTTTCTTAAGATAGCCATGCTGCAAGAGAAATTCGCTGCTTTGCCGAATCCATTTTCCATAAAATTCACGAGTCTTATATTGTTGAAGACGTTCAACCGATAATGTATAACCTTCAAACAGCCCGGCCGTTTGCAGCTGTCCTAACAACAGCCTGTAAAGAAGATCATCAAGCTCTTCATGTGTCACTCTTTGAAATCGTGCCGTAGTCGGCAGACGCTCCATCAGGCTCTCTGCATCTGCTGAAGGTTGCTCTGGATAAAGAGTGATGAATTCATTCTGATTCACGCCTTCGACTGCTACAGGCTTTGTCGTATGAATGAAAGCTGTTTGGCTGACTGGCCCAGAAAGCAGGGCTTCCAGCGCCTTCATAGCCTCCTCAGGCTCAATTAAACCTAAGCCGATTTGATTCATGAGCTGTACATAATGTTCATCCTCAGCCGCTTCACTATTCCCCCAATATCCCCAGTTCATGACTTTTACAGGGCATGCCCAGCTCTGAGAAAGCTGGTGAGCAAAAGCATCTGCAAATGTACAGCCAGAGGCATAATGGCTTTGCTTCACATTTTTGATATGGGCTACAAGCGAAGAGAAGAATAAAACAAAATCTACATTCTCCTGACGGAACACTTGGGCCATCCGCATACTGACATCGATCTTCGCCGCCAGTCCAGCGGTGAATTCTTCCGGCTTCATTTTTTCCAGGCTTTGCTCAAATAAAACCATCGCAGAGTGAACAATCCCGTGAATATGAGGATGACGTTTTTTCACTTGATCATAAGCCTGCTGCAATGAATGCTTATCGGCTGCATCGGCTGCAATGTAGAAAGGCTCAGGGCCAAGCGCCGAAAGTCGGTCTATTTTTGACTGGATGGCAGCATTAAGTTGACTTCGCCCAATCCAAACGATTTGCGCCTGGTAGCGGCGGATCATGTACTCACTCCATGCCTCTCCGATATACCCGGCTCCTCCGATGACCACATAGACTCCGCCTTTCCGATATAGCGTGTCGCCAGACAGTGAGTGCCGATATGGGATCAATTGCTGCTGATGCCATTGCTGATTACGATAGGCCCAAGCATGGCCAAGGCGGTCAGCTGGGAGCGCAAACATGTGATTTACCGGCCATGTGCAGCCTTTTTCAAGATCGAGAAGACGGATTTTCCAGTGTGGATATTCCTTTGCCATTGTGCCGGCAAGTCCATGAATGCTTGCATGAGCGGGTTGTACTGCCTCATGTTGCGTAACCGGCTGCGCTTGGATTGTCACAAGAGACCATTCAAGTTGTTTCTCGCCATAGCCTAATTGCAGGCAAGCTTTCACGAACTTAAATAAGTTAAGAACAGCTTCTCCTTGTCTATCACTATTCTCCAGGTCTGACGGGGCAATCCACAAGACATGGTCAATGCTTCCGTACGCTTGCAGTTTGTCCGCTATTGCCTCAATGTCATCTGCAGGGCGGATATCGACAAAGGAAATTTGCGGATAATGATGCTTTATGAAAGTCCGATCAGCTTCAGCAGCTCCGCATAAAACAGCTCTTTTACCAGCAAACGAAGCATTATCCTCCGCTTCTAGAGAGACTGGTTCCCAGACGGGGATCATCATCGTATGCCCGGTCAGCTGAGAATCAGTTACTAGTTGAGACCTTGAATGCCGCTCTCCATCAAGTGCCCGCATCGAAGCACCCTTCATTCGCACACAAACATGTCCGTTCTCATCACATAAATCAATATCATACTTTCTGACTTTGTCCTCCGCTTTACTGTCTGAACTGTATCGAATATAAGACCATATCTTCTCTGGACATGGGCTGAAAATATCAACCTCCTGTAACGCAAATGGAAGAGACAGCGTCTGAGCTTGTCCAGCGGCATTGACTGAGCTAACGATAAAACCGACTGTGGCATGGAACGCGGAATCCATCAAACTCGGGTGGAGCGCAAAATGCTGCTTGTCGTTTTTTAGAAAAGCGGGTAACGAGATTTTTGCAAGCAATTGATCTTTGCCGACATAGACTTTTTCAATCCCTTGATAGCCCTCTCCATAGTCAAGCCCAATCTTTCGAAACGCTGCATAGCATTGTTCTGACGTCACTGTGTCCAGGCTGCATTCTGTCTGTATTGATGAAAGGTTTAAAATGGAAGTGTCCGCTTCATCTGAAATGACAGCGCGGCCTTGGCAGTGTATCGTCAGGGCTTCTTCTTTATGTTCAGAGCTGCTATAAATGTCAAAGGAAATGTCCCCGTTATCCTCAGGAAAAAGGCCAATATGTATTTCTTTTGGTTCACTTTCTATCGTGATAGGACGCACCCACACAATGTCTTTAAGCGACACCACTCTTTGTTCGCCGTCCAGATCGCCTGCAGCTTTTTCCGCTGCTTCCCTTGCCATTTCTAAATAGGCAACGCCCGGCAAAATCTTCTGTCCCTGTACAACATGATCTGACAGGAAAAATTCCGTGCCTGTAAATACAGAGCTAAAGCGCTGCTCAGTAAAGTCTGATGTATTGCGGTGCACCAGCGGATGTAAGATATGATTCACAGTGCTGGTTTTCATTTCAGGAACCGGGATCCAGTAGCGCTCCCTTGCAAACGGATAGGTCGGAACACTGATCTTAAGCGGCTTGCGATCGCCGTATAGGTCGTCCCAGGTGACCCGCTTTCCTTGAACCCATGCTTTCGCCATTTCCATCATTTCACTGTCTGTTATCAAATTGTTATTCAGCGCATTTACCGATGCTAGCCCAGCCGCCTCCTGATTCTCCTTGGCTCGTCCGGTCCAGCAGCCCTCGATCTCTTCTTCTCCATTGGCAAACGCCCGAAGTTTAGCCGTTAAATCTTTTATGTCTTTTACAATGAAGGCCGCACGCTCCTCCATTTCAACCCGTCCTGCCTGCATGGTATAAGCTAACGCTAAAAGATTGACGTCCTCGCTAAGAAAATCAAGAAGTTTAAGAGCGTAAGCCTGCAGACGATCTTTGTTTCTCGCAGACAAAGGTATCACTATTTCTTCATTTTTCGTTAAAATCGTCTCTGAATGGCTCTCTGCTGGAATATATTCTTCCAAAATAAGATGCGCATTTGATCCTGAAGCGCCAAACGAACTTAAACCGGCACGGCGGGGATATGTGACGTCCACCCCGTTTTCTGTAAAAGATGGCTGCTCCCATTCCTTTGTTTCATGCTGGACAAAAAATGGGGTTTGATCAAGCTTCAAATAAGGATTCAGCTCTTCTGAATGTAATGACGGCACCAAGGTTTTATGATGCAGCTGCAGGACAGTCTTCGTTAAGCCGCTAATGCCGGCTGCAGCTTCAGCATGGCCAATATTTGATTTCACAGAACCGATTGAACAGAATTGCTTGTCCTGCGTATTGCGGCTGAAAGCTTTTACTAACCCCTGTACTTCAATCGGATCTCCCAATGAGGTGCCAGTGCCATGGGCTTCAACATAGCTGATGGTGCGCGGATCAATTCCTGTTTTTTCTAGACATGCTTCGATTACATCAGCTTGAGCTACAGGGCTCGGTACTGTAATTCCGCTTACTTTTCCTACATGATTTATCGCACTGCCTTTGATGACAGCATAGATTCGGTCACCGTCCTGTTCAGCTTTTCGCAGCGGTTTTAGCAATACTGTGCCGACACCTTCTCCAGATACGTAGCCATCCCCGCCTTTGCCGAAAGTATGGCAATAGCCGTCACTTGAGTGCATCCCTACACTGCCATAGCTGATATATTTAGCCGGATGCAGTGACAAATTGACGCCTCCGGCAAGCGCGGCCTCGCATTCTCCATTCCGGATGCTCTCTATTGCCAGATGAACCGCAGTTAATGAGGAAGAGCAGACCGTGTCCACCGCCATGCTTGGGCCGTGGAAATTACAATAGTAAGAGACCCTGTTGGCGATTTGCGCATAATTCAGCGATAAAGGAAATGGATTGTGTTCTGATAGAGCTTCAGCCCCTATAAGGGAATAGTCCTTATGCATTACGCCGGCAAACACACCGACATGCTGTCTTTTATTTTCTCCCTGCGGTGCAGCAATTGTCTCTGGTGTATAACCCGCATCTTCAATAGCTTCCCAGCATGTCTCTAAAAATAACCGTTCCTGAGGGTCCATCATTTCCGCTTCACGCGGAGAGATTCTGAAAAATTGAGGATCAAAGCAATCAGCCTCCTCGATAAACCCGCCCCATTTCGAGAGTGGCTTGCCTGCAGGTGAATCCAGTCCATTGTTTTCTTTCCATTCCCAGCGTGAGTTTGGAATCTCTGTGATGCAGTCGGTACCCGCTTTAAGATGTTCCCAAAATTCCTGTATGTTTTTTGCCTTAGGATAGCGTCCCGCCATTCCGATAATGGCAATGTCCTCACCGATCTCTGGTGAAGAGGTAACACCATCAGGAGAATCCTTCATTGGTGAAGGAGATTGGCGGACAGCATCGTCCGCCTCTCCAATTGAATATTGATCAGCAAGATGAGCAGCTAGTTCTGCAATTGTTGTAAATTCAAACAGCAGTGTCGGAGCAAGATCCGCTCCAACCTTATCTCCAATTTCCTGAACCACGGTAAGCAATGACGGAGAATCCAAGCCTAGCTCATAGTACCCAGCGTGGATATCCATTTGTTCTGCCGGCCTTTCAAGCTGCTTAGCAAGCAGCTGACGCAAATACATTTCAAATGCGGGATAGTCCCGACTGATGTTCTGAGAGACAGCAGCTCTTTTTTCTTGAATTTCTTTTGGAGAATGAAAGGCTGACATATTCCGTACAGACTTGCCTGCAAATTGTTTCAGCTCGGCCACTTTTTGTCCTGATGAATTAAAATATTCAATCGTCATATAAGTGAGTTCTTTCTTTTGGCGCACAGATGAGGAGAGGATCCGTGCTGTACATCCTTTTTGCAATCGTTCTGAAGCAGAAAACGATTCATAATACAATGGCAGGTACATCGTTTGATCTGAGATCAGGCAGCTTGAACCTATGCCGCTGCCGTCAATAAGCGTCGGATGAAACAGAAAAGCATCAGAATGACGCAACGCTTCCTGTCCGACTGCTAAATCAATTAAAGCCCCCTCTTTGGCTTCATAAATCTGTCCTTCCGCCTTCATCATGCCGGTATGCACTAACTCTTGAGATCGGCATTGTTCATAGATTTCATCTAAATTCAGAATCCTGTCAGCTGTATTTTTCCACTGATTAAGGTCTATTGATTCGGCAAAAGCGGTTTGCTCTTTACGATGCATGTCAGCAGTCACATATTGTCTCTTGTCAGATAGTGATTCTCCATGCTGTTTTTGTCCGTCGATGATGATGGACCATGTCCCTTCCTTTCTTTCAGACACGTGAATGGTCAGGGCAATGTCATATGACTCATCTGCGATCAAAGGGTAAAAAATGGTCAGGTTTTTTAATTCAAGCTCTTGGTATGCATAACCATGTTCCTGGAATACTTGGTAGATTAAATCTATATAAGCAAGGCCGGGTAATAACGCTTGTCCATATACCTTGTGGTTGGACATGATTGGATTATTTAATGAAATGTGCAGTTGTTCAGTTATCATTTTCCCACTCCTCTCTTATTTGAAAGTTTTCCAAAACATATCTTTAGAAGCCCCTGTGTCTGAATGCACTTTTTCCTGCACGTTTTGAGCTGATGGTTTGATTAAAACGGGCTGCCTATTTAATTCCGGCAAAGGCAGAGGTTTTCTTCTAATTGGACGAGCAACCGATTCATTCCAGGCTTCTATAATGAGATGGGCGTTCGTTCCGCCATCTGCAAAACAATTAATTGCCGCAGCCGGCGTTGTCTCCTTCCACTCGGCTTGCGATCTGCTGAAATACAAATCTGTTTTTTCTATATCAAAATACGGCATATTTTCATTACCTGACAGGAACGGAACCAATTGTCTATGCTTCAGCATTAAAGCTACTTTAATCAGGCTCGCAATCCCCTCTGCACATAATGGATGGCCGATGTTAGGTTTCACCGATCCCAGCCCTAACGGAGCCTTTGATTCAGAACGGTAAATGGACTGGATTGCCTTTAATTCAAGTAAATCTGTTACTGCCGACCCCGATCCGTTCGCTTCGAGATAGCTGATCTCTTCAGTCTTTTTGCCGCTTTTTTCAAGCGCTGACAGCATGACGTCCTTTTGTGCCTCGAGATTCGGAGATGATGGGCCTGCCGTTCTTCCGTCATTATTAATCGCAGCGGCTTTAATGACTGCATATATGGAATCTCCGTCTTCAACCGCTTGGCTGACGGTTTTGACGAGAACCATGCCCACGCCTTCTCCTAAAATGACACCGTCTGCCCGCTTATCAAAAATATGGAATGACGGTTTGTCACATAAAAGTCCGCGCTCATGAAACATTCGATGCGCATCAGCATCAAGCAAACTGACGCCGCCTACAACCGCTGCCTCAATATCTCCGCTTCGCAGAGCCTGAATGGCCATATTCAGCCCCACCAGTGCAGAGGAACAAGCGGTATCCAGGACAATACTCGGTCCCTTCAAGTCAAAAAATTGTGAGATGTTAGCCGCTAAATAGTTTTGTCCACCAGCGACTATCGGATTTTTTGCTTTTGAAAGACTGGCCGGATCAGGCTTGTGCTGGCTGCGGCCTCCTATATAAACACCAGCCCTCATGCCTTTCACTTCTTTCTCTGTATAACCCGCGTGATACCATAGCTTCAGGCTTTCCTCCAATACAGCCAAAGCTTGAGGGTCCATCGCTCTGACATCGCTTTCGGACATCATGAAGAAATCATGATCAAATCGGTTCATTTCATCAATGAGGCCCGCGTAATTCGAGCTGGAGTTCCCGAATCGTTCAGGCGGAACAGGCGCAATCGCAGACCGTCCATCACGTATTAAATCCCAGTATTCCTCTGGGGTTTCTGCTCCCGGGAACCTGCAACTAAGACCGATGATAGCGATGTCCTCAGCAAGAAGTGCCGTTTTTTCATGGCTTATCTGTTGCGGCCGCTGTTCTGGCACCAGCTTCTGTTTCATTGCTGATTGCGGCTTGAGAGGTGTCTGTTTCTCAGGAACAGATGGCTGTAAAACAGCTGATATGTCATATTTCGAAATGAGCCAGTGTGCAAAGGATTCTATTGTCGGGTATTCAAACAAGATTGACGGATCAATATCTCCATTTAATTGTTGGTTCATCTGCTGTACCAGCTGGGCCAATATAATCGAGTCGATTCCGTATTCTTGGAAAGGTTCATCCGTTTCAAAGTCTTCTGCAGCTATTTTCAGTTCATCTGAAAAAAGAGTTACGAGCCAGTCGACTGTTTCAGGGAACAGGTTGCGAGTGCTGGTTTGCTCTTTCATCTCAGGATGCGAGAGAGCTTCGACAGGCAATGACGGCTGCATCAGCTTATCCGGCTTCCAAACGTTTGTATCTGGTACTGCCGGCAGCACGACAGCATACTGTCTGTTTGATAGAATCTGGTCAAGCAGCTGTAATCCCTCGTCGTTTGTCAAACTGATCAATCCAGTTTGTTCTAAAGCTTTGCTTCGCACCTCGCCTAAACCGGTCTCCTTCCAGTTAGGCCACTGAATGCTTACAATGGGACATTTATCTTGATGAGCCTCCGCAAAATAATCCATAAAAGCATTTGCCATCGCGTAATCAGCTTGTCCTGCTGCTAGTGCAGGGATGGCCGCTGATACTGATGAAAACAAGGTGAAAAACGCCAATGGTTCATCCTGAAGCAGGTCAAACAACGTTTGCAGACCTTCGACTTTCGGTTCAAGCACCTGTCCGATCTCTTCTAGTGATTTTCTGATAAAAGCCGGGTTTTGTTTGTTCACCATCCCGGCACAATGGATGACTCCGCCAATCGCCCCCATTGTTTCGTGTATTGTCTTCAGGCTCTGTTCGACAGCAACCCTGTCTGTGAGATCCAGAGACAGCACCTGAACTTGCGCACCCATGTCTTCTAGCTCTTGAACGGCTTTTATTTTCTCGGCAAGCGAGGAAACTTTTACCAAATTCCACTGGTCACGCGGTGGAAGCTCTTCACGGCCGATAAGGACCAGCCGCTTAACGCCGTATGTTTTCACAAAATGCCGCGCACACAGCAAGCCGAGACCTCTTGTCCCGCCTGTAATAAGCAGGACTTTGTCTGTTGAAAACGATACTTGCTTATGACTTAGAGCGGCTTCTGCTGGCTGCTCTGTCAAATATGCGCGATATCGCTGTCCGTTTCGATAACAGACTTCTGATTCTGTGCTCTTGGCATAATATTCAACTGCAATCAGTCTGGCCAGCTCCTCATGAGAGGCTTCGCATTCCATATCTGCATGTCTTGAAGTAAGATGGCTGTACTCACTTTGAAGCATGCGGTATAAACCGGCCCGTGAAGCACCAGACAAAAGAACACCTTCATTTGCGTAGGCCTCCAGCCCCTTTGTTACACCCAAGACCGTCAAATGATGCTTGCTTGTACGTCCTTGCTCGATCAGCTTTTGGAGCCAGTTTATCCAGCCCATAGAATGCTCATGGCTCGTTCCGCACCCGATCAGATCGATTGCTCCAGCAACGTGTTCATAGTCAGCAGCAGATATCCGCTCCAGCTCTTGACTGTCAAATATACGGTATGTCGAGAAATACGTCGAAAGCTCTTCCGCTAATGCCATTGTCTCCTCATTTGCCAAAATGGCGACGGTTTGATTCGTCATTTCTGCCTGTTCAATCGGACAAGGCTGCCACTGTTTACGCAGAAAGCAGCGCTTTGGCACCAGTTCGGAATGAGGGAGTGCTGTAGCAATGGTTTCGGGTTCACCTTCTTGAGTTGGCAGCCAGTAATACTCTTCCGCGAACGGATAAGCAGGCAGGCTGATTCGACGAGGCGTGTATTCTCCATAAAGCTCATTCCAATCTATCTGCAGCCCTTTCACCCATAGTTCCGCTACTTTCTCCAGCCTTTTTTTCTCTATCCATGTTTGCAGCAATGCTTTGGCATCATGATCCGTTTCAAACAGCTTGATTTCGCTCTTCTTCGTTTTCACGTGAGCAGCAAATATGCTGCCGTTCGGCATTTCAGCCAAATAATCATCTAAAGTTTCGATCAGCATTTCTCTCGAATCCGCCAAAAACGCCAGCCGATAATCCATTGCTTCCCGGCCCGTCTGAAGTGTGTATGCCATATCCTTCAGATCGATATCTTCATTGGAAGTTACGAAATCTTTCATTGCTTCCGCATAGGCCTTCAATTGCTTCTCTTTTTTCGCTGAAAGTACAAATAATGCTGAGCTGTGCTGCTTTGTTAATGGATCGTACCTCTTGTCAGGCTGATATTCCTCTATCACAATATGGGCATTCGTTCCGCTATATCCGAAAGAGCTCACACATGCTCTCCGCGGTTTTCCATCACCCGTTTCCCAAGGCTTAAGCTCCGTATTTACGTATAAAGGAGAATGCTCAAATTCAAAATGCTCATTCGGTGTCGTGAAGTTCAATGTCGGCACAAGTGTTTTATGATTCATGCACAATAACACTTTTTGAACCCCGGCTACTCCTGCCGCCGCGGATGTATGGCCAATATTGCTTTTGACGGAACCGATTGCGCAAAACTGCTTTTTGTCTGTTTTTTCTTGAAATACGGTGGACAGAGCTTCTAATTCAATTGGATCGCCTTGTTTTGTTCCTGTGCCGTGCATCTCGACATAACTGATACTCTCAGGATGTATGCCGTATGTTTCATATATGTCTCTTTCCAGATCCATTTGGCTTTTCGCACTCGGTGCCGTGATTCCGTTTGTTTTCCCGTCCTGATTAATACCCGAGCCAATGATGATGCCATAAATATGGTCACGGTCCGCTTCCGCATCTTTCAGCCTTTTCAATACCAGCGCACCCGCACCCTCGCCGGGCACAAAACCATTCGCGCCATTGTCAAATGCTTTACATTGTCCATCAGGTGAAAGCATGCCGGCCTCACACATACTCATGTAAGATTCCGGCGTCAGGTATAAGCTGACCCCGCCGACCAGCGCCATATCAATTTCTTTGTTTATAAGTGCCTGGCGCGCTAAATGAGTGCCGACCAATGAAGATGAACATGCGGTATCAATAGGAATCGCTGGCCCTTTTAAATTTAGAAAATACGGAATACGCGCCGCTGCGATCGCAAAGCTGTTTCCGGTGGCATTTGCTCTTGACTGCCGATTCAGCATGACCCCGTATTCATTGCTCATAATGCCGAGATATACACCGCATTTTTTCTCATTTAAAGTTCGGGCGTTGTACCCAGCGTCCTCAAAGGCTTTATAGCCTTCCTGCAAAAAGATTCGATGCTGCGGGTCCATCAGTTCAGCTTCTGACGGCGGAATATTAAAAAACAACGGATCAAAATGTTCAATATCATCAAGCATCCCCATTGATTTGCAATAGACTTTACCTTTTTTGTTGAGGACAGGATCATAGTATTTGTCAACATCCCACCGTGATGTTGGAATGTCCCGAATGGCATTTCTCGCATGAACCAGGTTATCCCAGTACTCTCTTACATTACGAGCGCCCGGGTATCTTCCCGACATCCCGACAATCGCTATCGCATCCTCCGGGCGGTCTTGAAGAACAGGAACCGTTTTCTTCTCATGTTCTTTCTTTATTGGATGTTGAACAGGCTGTAGCGGCCGTTCTGCCGGCTTTGGATGAGATGATGCTGCTGGCTTTTGCTGGGCTGCTTCGAAAGAGTCAGTATGCTCTATCTTTCTATCAAGATGAGTTCCAAGCTCGGACTTTAGCATTTCGGCAAAATCACGTATCGTTGGATAATCATATACTCTGGTTACCGTAAAAGACGTTCCGTATTGCTTGTTCACCGCTTTTATCCATTCGAGTCCGGTAATCGAGTCCATTCCGATATCTATGAACGCTTCGTCAATATCCACCTCGTATGGCTCCATGTATAACACGTCTGCTATGCTTTCCCTCAAGTTTTCATGCAGCGTTTCAATTGCTACAGTATATTGTCTTGATGCAGATATTTCTGCCGCTGCATATTGAATCGTTTCTTCAGCTTCCTCTTGCACTGGCTGATGATGTTCTAACGGCTGCAGAGATATATTAGCCGGTTTTGCAGCAGGTACCGCTGTTTTTTGTCTGATCGGCGTGTACGTCTCCGTTTGTTTTTTCTCCCCAGCTTGTGTGCTTAACTCGTGTGATAAGTAAACAGCGAAATCACGTGTTGTCGGATAATCATATACCTTTGTGACATTTAGTGATGTGCCATACTGTTTATTTATTGCTTTTATCCATTCGAGCCCGGTAATCGAGTCCATACCGATATCTATGAATGCTTCGTCTGGATCAATCTCGTTTTGGTCCATGTACAGCACTTCCGCTAAGCCCGCTGTTAGTTCATCGCACAAGGCTTCCGCCGTGATCGTCTCTGTTTCTGTATCTGATGGAACACGCTCTAAACGATCCTGATTGGTCATTAAAGGCTGTAACGTAATATTGGCAGGCTTGCTGCTGGCTTCTCTGGTTACAGACGGCTTTGGAAGGACGGGCTGTACCGGAGCGAATGGCTCCTCCGTTCTTTTTTCCTCAGCCTTTGCATTTACGTCTATCCAATAGCGATCTCTTGAGAAAGGATAGGCAGGTAAACTGATGCGCCGCGGTTTTTGATCCTGATATAGCGTGCTCCAGTCGATTCGCAAACCTCTTACCCACAGGTCTAAAACCTTCGCATATTTGCCTTTTTGCAGCCATGCCTCAATTGTTTTTGACATATCCTCATCAGCAGCAAAAGCAGCAATGGCTTCTTTGTTGCTCTTTACTTGTCCGCGATAGACATATTCACGATTTTCTGTTCCGGAGATACATTCATACAGCTTTTCTTCAAGCTCCTGCATCGTTTCCGCAACGAACGCCAGCCGTTCGTTCATCGCTTCCCGGCCGACTTGCAGCGTATAGGCAATTCGGTGTAAATCTGCTTCAACATATGTTTGTTCACGAATGGCATGCAGCAATCGCTCCGCGCGTTTCTGAAGTCTTTCCTCATTTTTTGCTGAGAGCACAATGACAGCCGGCTGTTTCCTCGCTGGTAAACGTTCCTCCACAGGTTCCGGAGCATACTCTTCTATTAAAATATGGGCGTTCACACCCCCGGCACCAAATGAAGAGACTCCTGCGATTCTCGGTAATTCGATGTCTTTGCCATTGACACTGATGATCGGCCTCTTCCACTCTTCTAGCTCTTGCTGTACTTTAAACGGCGAGTTAAGGAAATCAATATTCGGGTTCAGCACGTTTGAATGCAGGGAAGGCGCAAGCTGCCTGTATTTCATTTGGAGCAATACCTTCGTTACTCCTGCGATACCTGCCGCACTCTCACAGTGCCCGATATTTGATTTGGCTGACCCTATTGCACAAAATTGTTTGTCATCGGTTTCTTGCGTAAACACTTTGGACAGCCCTGTGATTTCAATAGGATCACCGAGAGAGGTTCCCGTGCCGTGGGCTTCGATGTAACTGACTGTCCGCGGATCAACCTTCGCTTCCACAAACGCCTTTTTGATGACATCTGCTTGGGCATTCGGATTGGGCACTGAGTACCCGTTTGTTTTTCCCCCGTGGTTAATGGCAGTCCCCTTAATGATTCCATAAATGTGATCACCATCTTCAACTGCTTTAGACAATGGCTTCAGAAGCACTGCTCCAACGCCTTCCCCCGGCACATAGCCGTCTCCGCCCTGTCCGAAGCTTTCACACCGGCCTTTGCTGGACATAAATTTGTTCTGCCCGAGCATCAAATATTTATTTGGATGGATTGACACATTCACGCCGCCCGCGAATGCCGCCTCACACTCTCCGCGCTGCAGGCTTTGGCAGGCCAAGTGGATAGCCGTTAAAGAAGAAGAACACATGGTGTCTAATGCAATACTCGGTCCGTGAAAATCAAAATAATAAGATACCCGGTTCGCGATGGATGATGGATTTCCCGTTAAAGCCAGAGACCTTCCCCGCACCTGCTCTTGTGCCCCGTACAGCTGATATTCTTCGTACATGACACCGACGTAAACACCGACGCTTCCGCCAAGCTCAGCATCACGCTTACGGCCGAGGTGCTCTCTTGTATAGCCTGCGTCTTCCATCGTTTCATACACGCACTGCAAAAATAAACGCTCTTGCGGGTCCATTAATTTTGCCTCACGCGGCGAAATATGGAAAAACTGAGGATCAAACTTGTCTACATCCTTCAAGAAGCCTCCCCACTTGCTGTAGGTTTTTCCAGGCTTGTCTTTATCTTCATCATAATAAAGACTGTGATCCCAGCGGTCTGCAGGAATTTCAGTAATACAGTCTCGACCGTCTCTCAGGTTTTCCCACAATTCATCAATGTTGTCTGCCTGTGGATAGCGACCTGAGATACCGATGATCGCGATTTCTTCCGTTTCCTTCTCTCTTAACTGCTTCTGCTCTTTATCTCGCAAAGGAAGAAATCCAGACTTTCTTAGGGTAACTGGGATTTCTTGTTTTTCAGGTTCTGATTTTCTTTCAACAGAAGGTTTTCCTGTTTCAATTCCCAAGATGTCCAGCAGTTTTTCTCTGCGGGAATCAATAAAATACCGTGTTAATGAGCGAATATCCTGATATTCAAAGAACAACGTCTTGGACAAAGAACCGAATACTTTTTCTAATTGACCCGTTACATGCATGATCATGATAGAATCGATCCCGTAATCCTCGAGAGGAGCTTCAGCATCAATCTGGCCGGCTGGCAGCTTAATCACCGAAGAAAGCACCTGTTTAAAATAGTTCTCCGCTTTTTCTCTTAGTATCTCTTCATCAATTTCCCCGATCATGTCTGCTTTTTCTGCCTCCTGATTGAGACTGCTTTTTTTGATATCGTGAGATTGGCCTTTGCCATGTCCCGTTTCATGTAAAAATGCACGAATCCGATCAGTAACACCGGAAGCAACTAACACTTGCGGCTTTCCT
The DNA here is from genome assembly GCF_042709275.1 of Bacillus sp. LR_5. NCBI lineage: Bacteria > Bacillati > Bacillota > Bacilli > Caryophanales > Bacillaceae > Bacillus > Bacillus sp. LR_5. The sequence goes on from NZ_JAVAXX010000004.1 coordinate 55,340, forward strand.
GACGTCCAGCCATGATATAGCGCCTGAATCCCACGATCTGTTTCCATGGCCACCATGCCTGTTTCTCTTTTCAGCATCCTTGCAGTTTCCGCATCAATTTGCATGCCCCCGTCTTTCCACAGCGGCCAGCACACTGAAAGAGTTTTTCCGTAACGCTTGTGCAGCTCTGCTTGGCCATTGCGATATTCGCTGAATGCATTCATAAATGCATTGGCCATTGCATAATCAGCCTGTCCCGCGCTTCCTACTGCTCCGGCACCTGAGGAAAAAAGGATAAAGAAATCGAGCGGAATATCTTTCGTTGCTTCGTCAAGGTGAATCAGTCCTGCTACCTTTGGAGCAAGAACGGTTTGAACCTCTTCTTTCTTTTTCTTCATAATGAAATTATCTTTTATTAAACCGGCGCTGTGAATGATGCCATCTAAGTCTCCGTAAACGTTTTGGGTTTCTTTTAATAAGGCATCAACCGTTTGTTTGTCAGCCAGATCAGCTTGCCTGTAAATCGCTTGGATGCCAAGTTTCTGTAAGGCTTTAAGCTTCTTCTTCTTCCTTTCATCAAGCGGAGAGCGTCCTGTCAGGATCACAACCGCGTCATTCGTTTGGTTCGCAATTTCAGTTGCAAAGATGAATCCAAGACCGCCCGCACCGCCTGTGATCAGATACACGCCTTTATCCTTCCATGGCATGTCAGCACTTAGGTGCTCACCAGACACTTCTTTCCACTTGCTTACAAATCGCTTCCCTTGCCAGTGGCGGATATGCGTGTCACGCGGATAGCGTCTGTTTTCCTCCAATATTTCGAATAGGTCACCAGCTGACATCCCGGTCTCTATTTCGATCAACTGTCCTGTCAGTTTTGGATTTTCCAGTTCAGCCGTTTTGAGCAATCCAGTTAAGCCGCTTAATAGCTGAGGCTCGTCCAACGCAGGCACCGCCACTTGAATGAATGTATGTCCCCCTGTTTTTGAGTGCATTAGCTGTTTGATTTCTTCAAATAACTGTATGGCATAACCTTCAAACCGTTCATCAATTGTCTCTGTATCATGCTGCAGAACTGTACAGTCAAGATAATTTTGGAGGCTTTCCATTTGTTCTCCAACATCACAGACAACGATTTTATGTGTGTCGTACTCTATGAGCTCTTGCCTCTCTGCAGCACGTTCTTCCCAAATATGTTCGAACAATAGCGTGTCAGTCGCTTCAGAAGGACCTTCTTGATCTGTTTCTAACACTCTTGCAGAATAGCCCGTCAATCGCACGCAAACCTGCCCCTCTTCATTGCATAAATCGATATCAAGCTTCTGCATACGATCCCCAGCTGTACTGCCCTCGCTATATGTGATCCGCGCCCACATAGATGCCTCGCAGCCTTTGAAGATTTGGACATCCTGTATGGCAAAAGGCAGCATTGCCTTTCTGTCTTCTAAACTCGTAGCTCCTCCCAGCCTCAAACCGATAGATGCTTGAAATGCCGAATCTATCATGCTCGGATGCAGAATATAATGGTCTTCTGTATCAGAGATTACAGGAGGCATCGTCAATTTCACTAGAACTCCGTTTTCGCCGGCATATAGGCTGTCGATCGCTCTGTGGCTGTCACCATAATGAATACCCATTTCTGTATAAGCCTCGTAGCAATCAAAAGGTGACAGCGTCCGGCCATTATAGCTTGCCTTCAATTCTTCAATGTTGATAACCGGATTTTCACCAGCCTCACAAAGCACTGCACTCCCTTGCCCATATACAATCGGCGACTCCTCTGCGCTTTCAGGGTCCCGGCAGATTTCAAATGTAATCTCACCATTTTCCTCAGGATATAGACGTACATCTATATCTTTCTGCTGTTCCGTGACGGCGAACGGCCGGACCCAGACGATATTCCGGAGCCGGAATCCTGTCGGGAACTGATCCACAGCTGCCCTTTCCACAGCTGCCCGAACCATCTCCAATAAAGCTGCGCCAGGTAAAACGTGTTCGCCCTTTATGACATGATCCTTCAAGAAAAATTCACGTCCTGTAAACGCTGAACGGAAGCGGACACCCGATATGTCGGACACATTTTGATGCAGAAGAGGATGCAGGATGTGCCGCTCCTGTTTTGAACGATCAGTCTTTTTCTCCGATTTCGGCACCCAATAACGCACCCTCTCAAATGGGTAAGTCGGCAGGCTGATCCGCTTTGGTTTGCTTCCCTCGTAAAGCAGCTTCCAGTCAACACCAGATCCGTTCGCCCACTGCTCCGCAATCTGATCGAGTTTTCTTTGCTCCAGCAATTTATGTACCGATTCGGCGGGACGCGATGGTTCGCTTCCTCTCGACACGCGGCCCTTCCAGCAATGCTGAATGGTTTTTCGTCCTTCTATAAAAGCCTTCAATTGGTCGCTCAATTCTTGAATTCCTGATGCTAAGAAAGTAACCCGTTCTTCCATCGGTTCACGGCCTACCTGCAATGTATACGCCAAATCTCTAATCTGAATCCCATCATGAAGAAAATCCAAGAGACGTTTTGCATATACACGGAGACGTTCTTGATTACGGGCAGAAAGCGGAATAACTGCGGATATGTCAGAATCTGAGGACAAAGAAACGTCCTGCTCCGCTGCTTGAGGAATATATTCCTCAAGGATAATATGTGCGTTTGAACCAGTTGCTCCGAAGGAACTGATACCCGCCCGCCGCGGATAAGGGACCTCTTCCCCATTCTCCTTGATAACAGGCTGCTTCCACGTTTCTGTTTCATGCTGTACATAAAATGGAGACTTTTCAAAATCAACGTACGGATTCAGTTCTTCCGAATGCAAAGAAGGCACAAGTTTTTGATGGTGAAGCTGAAGGGCAACCTTGCTTAAACCGCTGATCCCCGCGGCGGATTCGGCGTGCCCAATGTTTGACTTTACAGAACCGATTGAACAGAACTGCCGATCCTGCGTATATTGGCGGAACGCTTTCACTAATCCCTGTATTTCGATCGGATCTCCTAAGGACGTGCCGGTTCCATGGGCTTCCACATAACTGATCGTCCGCGGGTCGATTCCCGTTTTCTCCAAGCATGTCTCAATCAGATCAGCTTGAGAAACAGGGCTCGGCACTGAAATGCCGCTTACAGTGCCCACATGATTCACAGCACTTCCTTTAATAACCGCATAAATGCGATCTCCGTCTTCTTCCGCCTGGCGCAAAGGCTTTAATAAAACCGCGCCTATACCCTCGGCAGGCACATAACCGTCCCCATCCTTTCCAAACGTACGGCAGTGCCCGTCAGTGGAAAACATATCCCAGACCCCGTATGTCATATATTTATTCGGGTGCAAAGACAGGTTCACTCCGCCTGCTAACGCAACATCGCACTCACCGTGACGTATGCTTTCCAACGCCAAGTGCACTGCGGTCAAAGAGGATGAACATACCGTATCGACAGCCATACTCGGACCGTGGAAATTACAAAAGTAAGAAACACGGTTGGCGATTTGCGCATAGTTGAGCGAAAGAGGAAACACATTTTCTGCTGATGCTTCTTCAGCTCCGACTAATGTATAATCCTTGTGCATGACACCGGCAAAAACTCCTACATGCTGCCTTTTATTTCGTCCTTTAGGCTTGGCCAACGTCTTTGGCGTATAGCCCGCATCCTCAATCGTTTCCCAGCATGTTTCTAAAAACAGCCGCTCTTGAGGGTCCATTGTCTCCGCTTCTCTTGGCGTGATTCTGAAAAATTGGGGATCGAAGCAGTCGGGATCATCAATAAATCCTCCCCATTTGGAAATGTCCTTACCCGAAGGAGATGTGATTCCTTCAAGTCGCTGCCAATCCCAGCGCGCCTCAGGAATCTCGCTAACGCAGTCCTTCCCCTCTTTCAGATTGTTCCAAAATTCATGAATATTGGCTGCCTTCGGATACCTGCCCGCCAAGCCGATAATCGCAATATCGCCTGCTGCCTCAATAGGTGCAGGACGAGAAGCTTCAACAGTCTTACGATCGTTTATTGTGTCGGAAACGCGTGCTCTTTCATTCTGGCCAAGGCCAAGAGAACCAGCGGCACTAAAATGCTCAGCATATTCCTCGGCAAGAAACGCTGACAGCTCCGCTATGGTGGTATGCTCAAACAGAAGAGTCGGCGAAAGACTCTCACCGATCTTATCACTGATCGTTTCTACCACCTCAAGCAAGCCCGATGAATTCAGTCCCATTTGGTAATAACCGACCTGTTTTTCAACTTGTTCTACCGGCTTATTGATTTTCTCTGCGATTAATTGGCTTACGAACTGTTCAGCCTCACTATAGGAATTAACGGGAGAAGATACCATGTCAGCAGGTTTATCACGCTCAGCAGTGTCCGCTCTTGTCATCTGTGTCTCCTGTGCATCTTGATGTTTTCCGCTAATCAGCTCCGCTTCTCGCACCAATTTGCTTGTAAAGTTTTTCAACTCAGCCACTTTTTCTCCCGACGCATTAAAAAATTCAAGTGTTACATAAATCAGCTCTTTTTCCCGCCGGACGGAGGAGTGCCTAATTCTTGTCATGCAATCCGACTGCAAAAGTCCAGAAGCTGAAAAGGATTCATAGAACAGAGGCAAATACAGCCTCTGTTCTCCTTTAAGCAAAGATGTGAGCAAATGATTGGCACCCACCCCGCTCCCGTCTATGAGAGTCGGGTGAAACATAAAGCCTTCTGCGTGAAGCATGGCCTCCGAACCGAGAGAAAGCTCAAGAAGGACGCCGTCTTCCTCTTCATAGATGCAGCCTTTTGCTTTCATATATTCGCTGTGCACCAATTCCTGACGTCTGCATTGTTCATATACATCATCAAGCTGAACAACGTTCTGTGCAGATGCTTTGATTTGACTGAAATCCAGTGTTTCTTCAAATATGGCTGGGGAGTCTGCGTGCATGTCAGCCTTCATATAGAGCTTTTCTTCTGAAGCTTCTTTCCCGGCACGTTTTTCAATTCCCTTGGCTGTGATTTGCCACTGTCCTTCTTTTTTCTCCGCGCATTGGATATTCAGAACAATTACTGCATCCTGTTCCGCCGTCAATGGCTGATAGATAGATAAATTCCGCAGCTGAAGCTCTGAGCAGGAGAAGCCGTGTTCTCTGAATATCTGGTAGATTATATCGATATAAGCCAATCCCGGCAGGACATTTTGTCCGTAAACCACATGGTGATAAATAAACGGATTTTTTAACGATAATGTGAGTTGTTTCGTTATCTTTTTCACGTTAGACCTCCACCTCATAAGTATCCCATATGTTTGCCGCAGTCATTTTCGAAGTCTCCGCTTCCAGCTTTGTCTCGCCTGGCGAAAGCATTCGTTTCTTTAATTGAGGAGGCGATATTGGACTGCGCTTGATGGCGTGTTTTTCATCTTTTTCCCACGCCTCTACGATGACATGGGCATTCGTCCCCCCATCGGCAAAGCAGTTAATAGCCGCAGTAGGCTGCGAATCTGTCCATTTTTCCAGGGCTCGGCTGAACGTGATGTTCGCTTTCTGTTGATCGAAATGCGTCATCTCTTTTTCACCTGATAAAAATGGGACAAAGCGGCGCTCTTTCAGCATCAGCACAACCTTAATGAAGCTGGCGATCCCTTCAGCACATAGCGGATGCCCGATGTTTGGCTTGATTGAGCCAAGAGAAAGAGGCGATGAGTGCCCAGAACGGTACACTGATTGGATCGCTTTTAGCTCAAGGAGATCGGTTACGATTGAACCTGACCCGTTTGCCTCAAGGTAGCTGATGTCCTCTGGTTTTTTTCCGCTTTTGAAAAGCGCATCTTTCATGACTTCCTTTTGCGCCTCAAGATTAGGTGTTGCAGGCCCCGCCGTTCTTCCGTCGTTATTGACCGAGGCCGCTTTGACGACAGCATATATGGTATCTCCGTCTTCCAGTGCCTGTTTTACGGTTTTTAGCATGACCATTCCGACGCCTTCACCTAACACAACTCCGTCAGCACGCTCATCAAACACATGGAAGGATGAATGCTTGCTTAAAATGCCGCGCCGGTCAAACAGCCTGTGAGAGGCATCTGAGCTCAGCAAGCTGACACCGCCGACTATGGCGGATTGAATATCTCCGCCACGCAGCGCCTGAATGGCCATATTCATGCCGACCAAAGCTGACGAGCATGCAGTGTCAACTACAACACTTGGGCCGCGGACATCAAAAAATTGTGAAAGATTAGCGGCTAAATAATTTTGGCCGACTGTCACGATCGGATTCTTGGCATGATCAAGGCTGTGTTCATCAGGTTTGTGCTGGCTTCTGCCTCCGATATAAACACCGACGGGCTTGCCCTTTATTTCCTCAGGCGTATAACCGGCGTGATACAAGAGTTTCAGACACTCTTCCAACACGAGCAGTGCTTGCGGATCCATCGCCCTTACGTCTTCTTCGTGAAGCAAAAAGAAATCAGGATCAAAATAGCTGACGCCATCAATCACGCCGGCATAATATGGCGTCTTACAGCCCCAACGCTCTGCCGGAATCGGGCCGATTGACGAACGCCCCTCGGATAGTAACGACCAATATGACTCCAATGTATCTGCCCCAGGGAATCGGCAAGAGAGTCCGACAACGGCAATACCTTCTGCATGAGAGTCCGGTGACAAAATCGCTGGCGCCTGAATCTGAGGTGTAAGAGCTCGATCCTCCGCAGGAACAGATGCCTCCGCCTCTATTTTGTTCTCCAAAGGTGCTGATGCATCAGATATCCTGCCTCCGAATAAAGCGGACAGCCTTTCGGAATAAGAACCGATCAGCCAATCTGCGAACCTTTGAATTGTCGGGTATTCATATAGAATCGATGGATCGAGCGCTGCCTCTAATTTGCGGTTTATACGCTGGAGCACCTGTGCCAAAATGATCGAATCCACGCCATAATCCTGAAACAACCCGTCAATCTCGAAGTCTTCACGATCTATTCTCAGCTCTTCGGTAAACAGATCAACAAGCCAGGACTGTGTTTCAGATAATAATCCATCACTTTTGGAAACTTCATCGGCCTCTTCAGTGTCTCTGGCTGGCGGGCTCTGTAAAGCAGCTTCCTGCAAACCGCCCTCATGCGGTTTCCTCCTCTTCATCAGCAGTTCCGGCTCCCAGTTTGTTTGATTCGCCATTGCAGGGAGAACAACCGCTCCGAACATTTTCGATAAAATTTGATCTAGAAAACGTAAGCCTTCTGAATTCGTAATGCTCAACAAGCCGCTGTCCCGATACGCTTGATTTGTCACTTCACCCATACCGGTTTCTTTCCAGTTCGGCCACTGAACACTGATGATCGGCACATGTTTCTGATGTGCTTCTGCAAAATAATCCATATAGCTATTGGCCATCGCATAGTCAGCTTGTCCCGCCGAAAGCTCCGGAATAATGGCTGAAACAGAAGAAAATAAGACAAAAAACTGTAAAGGCTCGTTACACACATGGCGATATAACGTTGTAAGACCTGACACCTTAGGTTCCAGCACCCGCTGAATATCATCTGAAGTTTTTCGGATAAATGCCAGCGTATCCATATCCGTCAGACCTGCACAATGAATGACACCGCCAATCGGTCCTAATGTTCGCTTGATATGTTGCAGCGTTTGCTCAACCTGAGCATCATCAGATAACGTCAGTGACAGCATCTCCACCTGTACACCCTTCGCTTCCAGCTCCCGCACTGCCTGGATTTTCTGGGCAACTGATGTGTTCGAGGTGTCAAAACGAGTCCATTCCTCTCGCGGAGGAAGCTGTTCTCGTCCGGTCAGCACCAGTTTTTTCACTCCATAGCACTCTGCAAAATGACGGGCGCATAATAGTCCGATGCCTCGTGTGCCGCCTGTAATGAGAAGCACATGATCTTTCGGGAAGACCGTGCTTTGTTCCGTGGCCTTACCTGTTTCCGGATGAGCTTTTAGAAAAGCTTGGTACCGTAAACCATCTCTGTAGCAAACCTCGGCATCATGAGAATCGGAATAAAACTCATCAGCGATCAATTTCGCGAGACGGCGATGATCAGTAACCTCCTCAGCATCCATATGCCTTGATATAAGATGGCTGTACTCGCATTGGAGCATTCGATACAACCCAGCCCGTGAGGCGCCAGCCATCCGGACAGATGTGTTTTGAAACGATTCGAGCCCCTTCGTCACACAAAGCAGCCTGAGCCCCTCTTTATGCCCGAATTCAACCAGTCTTTGCACCCATTCAATCCAATCCAGCCGGCCCTCATCATCCCTACCGCATCCGATGACATCCACTAGGCCGTCAAACTCTTTCCAATCAATGTCTGACTGATCATTTTCTATCCGGCTCACATCTAATAAGAGATGATTCGGAAAATACGAAGACAATTCTGCTGCTAAATCTGCTGTCTCTTGATTGCACAGGATGGCAACGGTTCTTGTCCCCGGCACTGCTGAGCCAATTGGACTCAAACTCCATTGTTTCGTCAAAAAGCATGCAGCCCGATCTTCAATTGCATTAACCAGTTCTTTTTTGTCTCTTTCTGAATGTTCCTTTGCCGGCACCCAATAGTGATCCTTCGCAAACGGATATGAAGGGAGGCTGATCAGGCGCGGTTTGGTCTCTCCGTATAATGTGTTCCACTGGATTGAGACCCCTTTGACCCATAAATCAGCAAGTTTGGCGTATTTTCTTTTTCTGATCCAAGCATCAAGTGCCAACGCCATATCTTCATCCGCTGTAAAAATAGTCTGGGTCTCTTTATTTCGATGAGACTGTCCCCGGAAAAATTCGTCTGTTTCTTCCTTACCGTCAACAAACGCCTGCAGTTTCTCTTCAAGTTCCTGCATCGTCCCCGCAACACACGCCAGACGCTCATCCATTTCCTCGCGCCCGACCTGCAGGGTGTAAGCGATGCGGTGCAACTCCTGATCTGTATATTTTTTATTGCGAATCGCCTGAAGCAATTGCGAAGCACGATCCATCAGCCTGCTTTTATTTTTAGCCGACAGCACAATCACGTTTGGCTGTTCTGTAGCCGTGTGTTCTGAATTGGCTTTTGGCATATATTCTTCAATCACAATATGCGCGTTTACTCCGCCAATCCCAAACGAACTGATTCCGGCACGGCGCGGAAGCTCGTTTCCGTCGCGAGCTGTGACAGACTTCCATTCCTGTTTTTCCTGAACGATGTAAAACGGACTGTCAGTCAGCTGAAGATAAGGATTAAGCGTCTCGCAATGCAGGCTTTTCACTAACGTTTTATGCTTCATTTGCAAAAGCACTTTGATCAAACCGGAAATACCTGCTGCTAGCTCTAAATGACCGATATTGCTTTTAACTGAGCCGATGCCGCAACGGTGATCCGGAACATCCGGCTGGCTCTCGCCTCTCATATTGGATAGTTCCTTAAACGCAGCTTTCAGCCCATTTATTTCAATCGGATCGCCCAATTCCGTCCCTGTTCCATGTGCTTCGATATATGTGACAGTGCTTGGATCTATGCCTGCTTGGCGATATGCACGCACCAACAAATCAGCTTGTGCTTTCGGATTAGGCGATGTCAGGGTATTGGCTCTTCCGCCGTGATTTTCCGCCGTCCCCCGAATAACGCCGTAAATATGATTTCCGTCGCGCTCGGCATCTTCCAGCTTTTTCAACATGACCATTCCGACCCCTTCGCCTCTGACATAGCCATTCGCATCGGCAGAGAAGGTTTTACACCTGCCGTCTTTGCTGAGCATCCCCGCCTTGCTGTAGCTAATATGCGCCTCCTCGGTTAAGATCGTATTCACGCCTCCAGCGATCGCCATCTCACAATCACCGTTTTGCATCGCAGTCACAGCACGGTGAATGGCTACAAGAGAACTGGAACAAGCCGTCTCTACTGGCTCGCTCGGACCATGAATATTTAAAAAATAACTCATTCTATTCGGGCCTACCGAAGGAATCATATGACCTGTAGCAGCATGGCCTTCAATTGGAAGATTCGCTCTATGGAATAGATCTTTATAACCGGTGTTTCCCGTACCGATAAAGATACCAGTCCCTGTACCCGAAAGGCTTTGCGGCAAGCAACCCGCATCTTCCAATGCCTTCCACACGTATGTCATTAACAAGCGCTGCTGAGGGTCTACATAATCAGCTTCTCGCGGCGAAATACCAAAAAACAACGGATCAAACTCTGCGACACCATCAATAAACCCACCCCATTTGATGTTGGTTTTATTGACGTCAGTGTCTGGGTTTCCATAATGCTCCCGCCAATCCCATCGATCTTTTGGAACTTCTGTGATGCTGTCTTTTCCTTCTTCTAGGTTTTTCCAAAATTCGTCTATATCCATAGCGCCAGGGAACCGGCCGCTGATGCCGACAATTGCAACCGGCTCAAAATCGGCAGCCTGCTTTTTGTTTCTTTCTGCTTTTGCAATAATAGGCTGTGTAAAGCGGCGCTTTCTACGTGATGTGATTTTCGGCGCTTCAGATGATTTTGTCTGTAACTCTTCCTGCCCCTCTGGTTTTTCTCGCTCCTGAACCAGGGTGTCACCATGTTCAACGGTCAAATACTCAGCCAGGCTGTGGATGCTTCCATATTCAAAGAAAATGGTCGGCGTTAGCTCCAACTGAAATTCTTCGTTAATCTTGTTTGTAAAGACCGTAAATGTAACGGAATCAAATCCGTATTCACTCAGCTCTGTATTGACATCAATATCTTCACTATTTACTTTTAAAATTGCACTGACCATGTTGCTTAATGATGCCTCCAGGCTGCTTAAACTGTGCACTAAGTTTGTTCTTTCATCTTTGCCTTTAGCAGTAGCATCTTGATTCCATTCGCCCTGATACGCAGCAACTACATATTCAGCCAGGCTTTGGACGCTACCATATTCAAAGAAAATGGTCGGTGTTAGCTCCAACTGAAATTTTTCGTTGATCTTGTTTGTAAAGACAGTGAATGTAACTGAGTCGAATCCGTACTCACTCAGCTCTGTGTTGACATCGATATCGTCAGTGTTTACTTTCAAAATTGCGCCAATCATTTGGATTAAGGCTGCTTCCAATTTTCTAGTTTGTCCTTGATCCTGATCCGCCTTTCTCTGATCGTTCCGCTTGGCTTTCGATCCTGCGGAAAGCAGTTTTTGCTTCATTTTCTGAAGCTGTCCTTCCATCACAAAAACTTGCGGCTTATCAGATACTATCCCTTGATAAAATGCTTTCAAGCCACTATCTGTCGGCATCGGGACCATTCCCGTCGTTTTCAGCATTCTCTTTTCATCTTCAGCGCCGACTTGCATACCGCCTTCTTCCCATAACGGCCAATTGAAGGAAATGGTGGAGCCGAATCTCTTTTTTGATGCCGCAAGAGAACGGCGGTATTCAGCAAATGCATCCATAAACGAATTGGCTGCCGCATAATCGGCTTGTCCAGCGTTTCCTAAACATCCCGAAAGAGAAGAGAAGAAAATGAAAAAGTCCAATGGGAAATCCTTGCTGCATTCGTCTACATGTAACAACCCGCTCACTTTTGGCTGCAACACTTCTTGAAACTCTTCATTCGTTTTATGAATGATGAAGCGATCTTTAATGCTGCCTGCACCGTGAATAATTCCATTGAGAGTGCCATATCTTTCTTTGATTTCCTCCAAAAGATGACGAACCGCATGCTGATCACTTACATCAGCCTCCCGATAGACAACCTCCGCTCCGATGCTTCGAAGAGCCTCCAGCTCGTTTTCCTTATCCTCACTTAAAACAGATCGTCCCGTCAGCACAATAGTAGACCGGCCAGTTCGATTGGCAATTTCCTTTGCAAACAGAAGGCCTAAGCTTCCTGCTCCGCCTGTGATTAGATAAACGCCTTCGTCTCTCCACGGCATGTGAAGCATATCAGCTGAAGGAAGCACCATTTCCCTCCAGCCTTTCACAAAACGGTGTCCAGCCTCATATCGAATCTGTTTGTCAAATGGTCTCTGGCTGTCGTCTTTCAGCTTGAGGTGAAGGTCTATCATCTCTTCAGGTTTCTCAATTTCGATGACCTGAGCAGTCAGTTTGCTGAACTCTATTTCTGCTGTTTTAAACAGACCGGAAACGCCGGCAAACAATTGCTTCTCTTTTTCCAGCGGAACAATCGCTTGAATGATGATACGGCCTGCAGAAAGTTCACGGACCTTGCTTTGCAGGAGTTCAAAAATGTTCTGCATGTAACATTGATAACGTTCAGCAATATGTCCTTCAGCTTCGTTTAGAGTAATCACACGGACATCTTTCATGTGGGAGGCAATGCTGTCTGTGACACTTCGTTCAGTTTCGAAGAGAACAATGATATGCTCCGTGTACGAAGGATCTTCGTCCTCTCGTTCTTCATTCTGTTTTTCCCACACCGGTTCAAGCATTAAGCGTTCGTACCGTGTTGAAGGCTTTGAAGTATGAACCTCCCCTTCTAATACTCTCGTTGAGAATCCTTTGATCCTGACACATACGCTTCCACTCTCGTCAATGACATCGATATCCGCTTTCTGAACAACCCCTCCGGAGTGATCGCTGTCACTTAAGCGAGCATAAGCCCACATAGAAGAAGAACACCCTTTGATCACCTCAAGCTCCTCAAGCGCAAATGGCAAAATCAGCTTTTGATCCGTCAATTCCTGCATGATGCATATTGTTGCTGTCTGCAAGGCGGAGTCCATGATACTTGGGTGCAGCACAAACTGTTCATTCGTTCCAGAAACGATTTCCGGAAGCTGCAGCTGCGCCAAAACCTCTCTGTTTCCTATATTCACATTCTTAATTCCTTGAAAGGCCGGACCATGGAACATTCCTCTGCTTCTGCCTTCTTCGTAAAATTGATCAGGCGACATCTTTCCTTTGCCGCAGCGGCGTGACATTTCAGTGAGGTCTGCGACTGGCGTTTCGGCGGCAGATGCCAGCTCCGCACTGCCTTGACTATGAATAACAGGGTCGTCCCCGTCTTCCTGTGTACTGTAAATGTCAAAGGTGATTTTTCCATCTTCTTCAGGGAAGAGACTGATATCCACTTGAGCTGAATGTCTGTCAACCACAACAGGCTGAACCCAGACTGTATGATTCAATCTGATTCTGACATCTTGGCCAATTTCACTTCCTGCCGCCTGGTTTATAGCCGCGTACGCCATTTCAAGGTACGCAACACCAGGAAGCACAGGCTTTCCTCTTACCACATGGTCTCTCAGGAAAAATTCGTCACCAGTGAAAACCGAACTGAATTTCTGTTCAGAAAAATCAGATGTATTCTGATGAAGCAATGGATGAATAGAGCCGATCCCTGTCTGATTTCCGGATATCTGCGCCACCGGTTTGCGGTCATCCTGCGACGGCCAGTATCGTTCCTTTGCAAATGGATAAGTCGGCAGACTCATTCTGTTTGGGCGCTCACCCTTGTAAAGCTGCATCCAATCTATATTCGCTCCCTTGCTCCACATTTCTGCAAGCTTGTTTACTTTTCCTTTGGCCATCCACTTACGTATGAGTTCAGCGCTGTCCTCATCCTCCGTCAGCCATGAAACCTCTCTTGCATTGTGCTTACTTCCTTGAAAACAGCCTTCAATCGCTGTTTTACCATTGATAAAATCTGTGAGCCTCTGTTTTAACTCATTTACATGATCGGCAATAAAGACAACGCGATGCTCCATCGCTTCGCGCCCCACCTGAAGGGTATACGCAAAATCAGGCAGCTGGCTGTTCTCAAGCCCTCTTCTTTCTAAATAGGCCAGAATGTCTTCTGCATACTCTTGCAGCCTCTCTTTATTTTTCGCCGAGATCGGGACGATGCAGGTTCCGTCTATCTTTCCCTTATCTGAATCCCTTTTGAATTGTTCAAAAATGGCATGGGTATTTGTCCCGCCAAGCCCGAACGAGCTAAGTGCAGCCCTGTGCGTTTTGATCTCACGGCTTAACGTTTTCTTTTGATCGACGACGTAAAAAGGAGAGCTGGCTAAGTCTGTATTTGGATTCGGCTCCTTATAATTGATACTCGGTGCAAGCTCTTGATGATAAAGACTCATCACAACCTTAATGCAGCCCGCAAGACCGGCGGCTGTATCTAAATGTCCGATATTGGTTTTCACCGACCCAATGCCGCAAAATTGCGTTTTATTTGTATATTGCCTGTAAACGTTTGTTAAAGCCGCCAGCTCGATCGGGTCCCCCAGCTTCGTTCCGGTCCCGTGTGCTTCTACATAGCAGATGGATTCAGGCTGTATCTTCGTTTGATTCATGACCTGTTGGACCACGTCAGCCTGGCCTTTAACGCTTGGAGCATAAAAGCCGACTTTGTCAGCGCCGTCGTTATTTACACCAATGCCTCTCAGCAAGGCATAGATATGATCCCCGTCCTTTACAGCATCAGCTGCTTTTTTCAGCAATACAACAGCAACGCCCTCACCGCCTATCATTCCGTCAGCTGAAGCGTCAAAAGCTTTAATATGTCCATCACTCGAAAAGTTCAGCCCAGGCTGATGCACATATCCGATATTTGACTCGGTATGCAGCGTTGCACCGCCAACTAAAGCATAATCAGATTCACCCGACAGGAGGCTTTTATAGGCAGAATGCAATCCAATCAGAGATGATGAGCAGTTGGCATGAACGAAATAGCTTGGCCCTCTCAGCCCGAGCTTATGAGAAATCATTGTCGGGATCGTCCCACTCTGTGCAAGCACCCACGAAACATAGCCGTCCGGCGTCTCTAGGCTCTCTGTTGTATCTGACGGCAGCAGCGCGCGATAAGAATTATTGCTTGCCGACATAAAAACACTGGTTTGCGGAATCTGTCTTGCAGCATAACCGGCATCTTCTATTGCTTTCCATGAATGAGTCAGCAGCATCCGAAGCTGAGGGTCCATAAATTCAGCGTCTTTAGGAGAGATTTGAAAGAAGCTTGGATCAAATCTGTCTTTCCCCTCAATTGAAGCTTTAGCCGGGACATAGTCGGCATTCTCCGCTATCTCCTTTGAAATGCCAAAGCGCTGAAGCTCTTCTTTATTGAAAAACGCTATGCTTTCCTTGCCGTCTCTGAGGTTCTCCCAAAATTCATCATGATTTTTTGCCCCTGGAAATTCACACGATATGCCAATAATCGCTACACTATCGTCATAATAGTCTGGGAGATCACTCATCTCGGTAGACTGATCTTCTATATGAGCTGCCGGGTCTGTCGGCATATGGTCACTTGCATCGCCCATTCGCTGTTCAGTGATGTACTGGCTGATATTTTTAATGGTTGAATACTCAAACAGGTCTGTGACAGAAAACTCACAGGATAGTTCATGTTTGATGCGATCAGCCACAGTGACCGCGAGAAGCGAATCCCCGCCCACATCGAAAAATCCGTCATCCCATTCAATGTCACTCGTTTTCAGCACTTCCTGCCAAATGGTAAAAACAGTATCCTGAATGTTCTTAGGAGAGGTCTGCCTTTGCTTTAGCTGCTCCCCTGATAAATCGATATTCTTAAGGCTGTTTCTATCTATCTTTCCGTTCGGAGTTAACGGCATATGATCAAGCTGAATAAAATAAGAAGGCACCATATAGGCAGGCAAAGCGTTTTTCACAAAATGACGCAGCTCTCTCGCTGTGAGAGAAGCATTTGCATGTTTAGCTGTATAATAGGCAGCTAGGTTATCCATATCTGCGACCACAACGCATTCCAGAATGCCGGGATGCTCACTAAGCCTGCTTTCAATATCACCAAGTTCAATACGGAATCCGCGGATTTTTACTTGATTATCGATGCGGCCTATATATTCAATTCGCCCTCCCGGAAGCCAGCGGGCCATGTCTCCCGTTCTATAAAGCTTAGACCCAGGCTCAAAAGGGTTGTCAATGAATCTCGAATCCGTTAATTCTTCCTTTTTGTAGTAGCCCTTCGCCACACCGTCTCCTGCAATGCACAGCTCACCCGGGACACCTGCCGGCACTGGCGCGAGCTGAGAATCCGTAATATAGATTTGTGTATTGGCGATTGGCCTTCCTATCGTGGCACGAGAGCATTCATCGTTAATGCGCTGAACCGCTGACCAGATAGTTGTTTCGGTTGGCCCGAACATATTCCAGGCTTCGCTGCCCGTATCTAAGAAATATCGTTTTAATGTCTCAGGCAATGCTTCGCCTCCGCATAAAATTTTCACGTTCTCTTCATTTTCCCAGCCTGAATAAAAGAGCATCTTCCACGTAGCGGGGGTTGCCTGCATCACTGTCGGTTTGATTGTGCGGATGTCCCGTTTCAGTTTTTCAACGTCTTTTGTATGCTCCGTTTGACAAATATAGCAGTGTGCGCCCTTTATTAAAGGCAAAAATAATTCCAGAACTGCGATATCAAAACAATAGGTTGTGACAGCAAGCATTTTATCCTCTGCCGTAAGACCTGGTGTTTCCCCCATCGAAACGAGAAAGTTTGTCAAAGCTTTATGCGGTATCATGACACCTTTTGGCTTTCCTGTGCTGCCGGATGTATAAATGACATATGCCAAGTTCTCCGGCGTGACAGTGCGTGTAAGCACTTTTCGATCAGAGGCTGTTTGAGCAATTTCATCCCAATCTTGATCTAAAAGAGCTGTTGTGACACCGTTCCAACTCAACGTATTTACTAATTCCGATGTCGTCAGTGTAATGAAAACTTCACTGTCCTCAAGCATGTATTCTAATCGTTCAGCCGGATAGGACGGGTCTAGCGGCACATACGCTCCCCCAGCCTTGAGGATCGCTAATAAACCCACTAGCATGTCCAGCGATCGATCCACATAGATCCCCGCCAGACGGTCAGGACCCACTCCATGCGCCTGCAAATAAATGGCCAGCTGTGTGCTTTTCTCATCAAGCTCCCGATACGTCAATGTTTGACCTTCATAGCTGACAGCCGCTCTATCAGGCGTCTTTTTCGCCTGCTGCTCAAACAACTCATGAAAAGTTATATATGGATACGTTTTTCCTGTGGCGTTCCATGTTTTGAGAATCATCTGCTTCTCTGCCTCAGGTAATAAAGAATACTCTTTTAAAGGCTGAGATGGATTCAACATCGCCTGCTCTGTTACATAAACAAAATGGTCGAACATGGCGGATATAGAAGCCGCATCAAACAGCCCAGTATTGTACTTGATGTTCAGCTCCATTTTTTCTTCTGTTTCCCACAATTCAAATACTAATTCGTATTCGCCCTCTTGGTGAATACACTCAACGAAATCGACAGAAAAGAAGTCAGCATAGCGGCTCAGCAAGCTTTGATAGCTTCCGGATTGAAGAAAATTCTGATAGAAAAAAGCGGTTTGAAATACCGGTGAACCTGCTTGACTGCGAGGAATATTCAGATCCCTCACCATTTTTGGAAAAGGATATGCTGCATGATCAAGCCCATCCAATATCGTTAATTGCAATTTTGATATAAAGCTAGAAAAAGTGTCTGCCGGGTTCAGCTCACTCCGAATCGGGAGCATATTGAGAAAATGCCCAATGGCATCATCAAATCTTTCTTCCGGCCTCACCATGGCCGGCATGCCGACGATCTGTTCCTTTTGGCTGGTGTAACGGCCAAGCAGCATCATATAGCAGCTTAAGAATACCGTCGTGACATTTACAGAATGCTCTTTCGCAAACGTTCTGACCTGATTCATGAAGCCGCTGGACAGCCGCCTGGTGTATGTATCCTCTCTAAACTCAGAATCGACTGAACTTGCGCTGACATTAGGCAGCTGAAGATTCGGCAAAGTTCCCGATAGCTGTTTCTGCCAATATGTACGGTGCTTCACACCGTCTTTGCCGGCAAGCATGTTTTTCTCCCATGCCGCAAAATCATGATAAATGGCAGGAGAAACAGCTTTTTCCGGCTGCTGTCCTTTTAAAAGAAGCTGATAGGTATCAAACAGACTGCGTATAAATGTGACAGACGAAACTCCGTCAAAAATCAAATGGTGAATGACAACTAATAAAAAATGCTCTTGTTCAGATCTGGAAAAGCTCATGACACGCACTAACGGGCTGTTTTCCTTTACATACGGTTCCTTTACTTTCTTTCTAAGAAAAGCAGGAATATCAGACTCTTTCAAACTTGAGATATTTTCTGTCTTGATTTCAATTGAAAGTGCTGGCTCATTTTTAAGAAATGGCACTCCGTCTTTCTCTTGGATGACGTGCTTTAAGATTGGGTGCTGATTCAATACAAGGCCAAAAGCCTGCTGGAATGTTTCATGGTGAAGCCCTGACGAAAATTTAAAACAGAGAGGTACGTGATATGCACTTTTTTCGGGTGACATTTTTTGCAATGTCCATAATCCTTTTTGAACCTCAGAGAGAGGCTGAAAAGTTGCCTGACTCCTTTCCGGTTCGGTTTTATATGTGTCCGTGCCCTTTTTGTCAGCAGACAAGCTGCTGAGGTCTTCATGTTCTGATAGATAGCTGGCTAAGCGTTCAATTGTAGGATATTGATGTATCTCTCTGGCTGTTAGTTTGATATGATAGTTTTTCTCGATCGATCGAATGAGCTTCATCATCTTGATAGAATTCACACCAAGACTTTGGATATTTGCATTTGGCTCCACCCAATCGTGGGAAACATGCAGCTCCTCAGTCAAACAGGTGAGCAGATGCTTCTGTATTTCTTCCCTTACTCTTTTCACCTGGTCTGCTTGCTGTATCTCCTCATCCTGGACCGCATCGTTCATCCGATTGGGTTTATGTAGCAAGTGGTCGAACTCTCCATTTTCAAATGAAGTTTTTAGCTTGGTGCGCTGGATCTTTCCGATAGCCGTTTTTGGAATCTCTTCTTTTTGTACAGGCAGCAAATATTCCGGGGTGACTCCGATCACCTGTGAGACATGGGATTGTATGTTTCTAAGAAGCTGAGACATCTGCTCATCATTTAATTTTGCGGAAGTAACAAAGAAGATAGCCAGCTGATCTGTTGAATTCTGGCCCAGACGGACAGCGCAAGCAGCAGTATAAGAAGTTTCAATTTCAGATAATTCTTCAACTGCAGACTCAATTGCATGACTGTAATAATTAATGCCGTTAATGATAATTGCATCTTTCGTACGGCCTGTTATGGTTAAGCGCCCGTTTCGCAAAAAGCCAAGATCTCCGGTTTCAAACCAGCCGTCTTCTGTAAACACACTCTCATTCAAATCAGGCCGCTGGTAATAACCGCTAGTAACAGAAAGACCCGAGACTTGAAAACGGCCGATCTCGCCCTCTTCAACCAATTCATTATGGTCATTCACAATTCTCATAGAGAAGCCGGGGATTGGAGAGCCTATTTCAACAAAATGATCATCATCACTTGTTCCAGCCCGGGTAAATTCATGAGAAAAAATAACACCCGATGAAGTTTCGGACATTCCCCATGCAGGTCGGATGGCGTCAGCAGGCAGTCCATGTGGTTCTAAAAGCTCAAGTATTCTGCGCCCTACCTTGGCTACCATTGCTTCACCGCCATTGAGCATGTATCGCATTGAAGACAGATCCCATTTCTTATCTTTTATTTCTTCTGCAAAATCAGTAACCAGACCAAACGCAAAATTCGGCGCCCACGTAACAGAAGCTCGGTAATGATCAATCCAATCCAGCCATTTCAACGGCTCCATTAAGATCGTTTCGCTTGAGACGTTAATTTCCTGACAGCCAAGATAAACATCCCGCAAATGCAGCATTCCGATCCCTCCGACATGGTCAAACGGCATCCAGTTAAACGTAATATCCTCTCTGGTGAAGCCTTGCATTTGAATAATCCCTTTCACCATGCTCATAATGTTACGATGATTAAGCATAACTGCTTTGGGCGTTCCCGTACTGCCTGAAGTCAGCAATAAAAGCGCTAAGTCTTCAGGACTGGATTGATGCCAATCTGTGTCCGCTTCAGCGCTGAGCAGATCCTCTACAGCAATTGCCCTGAACCCTTCAAGCCCTTGTTCTTTTGCCCAATCGAGCATTTCCTGGTGCATCCCCCGGTCCGTAATCACCGCTGGCTTGTCAAGAAGCGTCCATGCGTCTTTCAGCTTTTGAGTGCCGCTGCTCGATTCAGCATACGTTGGCGGAACGGCTAATGGAGCCGGAACAACCCCTGTTAACACACACCCCCAGAACGCAGGGAGAAGCTGTGAATTGTCACCAAGCTGCAAAATCACGCTTTGTTTTGCTTTCAGGCCTGATTGACGAAGCCCCTTCGCAATACGCAGTCCATCATCCCATAATCGTCTGTATGATTGGTAAACCTCAGTTCCATCCGGCTGCAAATAAATGATTCCCTTTGTATCCCCAAGCTCCGCCGCCGTTCTGTATAAAACTTCAGGTATTGTTGCCGGCTGCTTTTCAGATATATGTAAAGGCTCACCATGACTGACAGAAGGATTAGCTAATATGCGGATATTATCATTATTTCTCATCACGCTGCCTCCATTTCACCTGCAAAATTTATATATATTTTTAGTTAATTACCATATAAACCTTTGATTCTACTTTTGACTTCTTCATGATGAAATGTTTTCTCATGCATCATCAATTCCTGTTCAATGACGCGCGGCAGCTGATCGCGAAGCGGGGCAACCAAATGATCTTTCAGTGTAACCAGTGAGTTTCTCGGCTTTTCCGCCAGTTCTTGCGCCAGCTCCACTGCATAATCTAACACTTCTGCACGGGGCAGTACCTTAAAAGGAACCCCTCTTTTTTCAAGATCAGCTCCGCGGTAGCTGCCCGCATTCAATAATATTTCCTGGGACAGGCTGAAGCCCAGTTTTTTAGGAACGATAAAGGTAGCGCCCATTCCAGGCGTAAATCCGTATTTCATAAAATTAGCCGTATACACGCTTTCTCTGCTCAGAATGACTATGTCAGCAAAGAGCCCCATGACAAAGCCGCCTCCAATTCCATGGCCCTGCATTGCCGCAATAACTGGAATTTCACAATCCAGCGCCAGAGAATAAAGATTGTCATCAGTGAACTTGGTCAATCCCTGTTGAATTCGAAGCAGTCCTTCTTGCGTTCCTCCTGAAGCAAAATAATTATCATATCCTGTCAAAATGACCGCTTTGTATTTGGGGTTCTGCCGTATGTATTCAAACGCTTGAATTAAACCGTCTGTAAGTTCTTGTGAAAAAGCGTTTTTATGAGTGCGATCTTGCATCTTTACCTGAATAATGGCGGATTCAATTTCGATAAGCTCTACAACAGAATGCGTCATGATGTCCTCCTAACGGTTCTGATTGTCATTTTTAAACGGTTACTGATCCTCCCATGGGAATTGTCCTGTTTCAACATACCTGATGATTCCCATTTGGTTTTGAGGATCAGAAAACATGTCTTGATTTGCAGTTAAAGCGGTGGCTTTCGCACGACTGACTTGATGATCAAGTGAGCTCACAAACTGTTTATAATGTGCGATTCCTTTTTTATTCAGCCTCCGCAAACGCAATAAATGCTTTCTCAGCAGCACGTCACTTTCAGCATCAAAAGCATCTATTAACCCCCATTCACTGGCTTCCTGAACGGAAATCGGCTTTGTCATAAGCGTCATATAATGCGCTTTCTGCCGGCCGATACGGCGGATCAGAAACGGTAAAACACAAGCAGGGTACAGGCCGAATAGCAGCTCAGAGAGACTGAATGACGCCGTCTGATCAGCAATGGCAATATCTGTGGCAGATACAAATCCAAGACCGCCGGCATTCACTTTTCCCCTGACATGCGAAATCGTGACATAAGGGCCGGTCTGCAATTTCATCCACAAATCATAGAGAGGCTCTTGGGAGCTTGCCTGTTTTCTGCCCCTTTTCATTTCCTGATAGATTTCTTGAAAATCCGCTCCGAAACAAAACACCTCGGGAAGCCCCTCTAAAACGACAACCGTCACCGTTGATGTTTCACATTGGTTTAACACTTGCAAGCATTCTTCTATCAGCGTGTCATTAATCGTATTATTCGCTTCAGGACGGTGAAAGGTAATATAGCAAACCGACGCTTGAAAGCGGACCTTTATCGTTTGATAGGTCACGAGATCCACCTGTACTTCCGATGAAACTCAGAAATTTCTTCTAAAAACAAGCGCGGCTTCTCTTGAGTGGACTGAATGATGCCCGGTATCATCTCAAAGTCCAGCTTTACATTGCGCGTCCCAAACCGCACCATCCCGCTCCCCTTAAACAATAGCTCATACTCTTCCATGGAGAGCTGATACCGGCGATCCAAATGCTTCTCAATACCAAATGTTCGCTGACGCTCCTGGCCTTGCGGAGTTGTAATTCCGCTGTAAAATTCAGAACAGCAGCCGGATCCGTAGGAAAAACAGCCAATTCGTTTAGGCGTATCAAATCTCCCTTGGTCTATCGTGCTGGCCAATGCCAGAAACAAGGCTGCCCCCATAATATTTCCAACCCGTTGACAGTAGTTTAAACCTGGTTTTACCCGAGTTAAAAAATCCGTCTCAATCCCGGATGTTTTCACCTTCGCCACCTTACGCATCATTGTCCGGTGCGCACCTTTCACCATCCCGCCAAAGGGCGTATGGTAAGCAAGATATTGAAACGTGTCCTGATAATTGGCACCCGGTACACGCTTTTGATATTCCAGAAAGGTCTGTTCGCAGCAATCCAAATATGACATTAAAGACAGATCAGAATCTCCCGCTTCACTGTCGGGAATGGGGCGGCACGTGTCCATCACTTCATAGCCGTAATAACCATTTGCTCCAGGATCTATTTGAAACACCTCGGGATTTTCGCCAACTAAAACGGCCACCGCTCCCGCTCCGGCGCTCGGTTCCGCATAAGACCAATCTTCGCTTAAAGCGTCTCCGCCCTCAGCGATTAAAAAACGTGAAATATCACTGGCGATAACCAGTGCTTTGGCACCCGGAGAAGTTTGGGATAATATAAAATTCACCGCCATCTGAAATCCCGCTGTCCCTGAATAACACGCCTGTTTAACCTCAAACAAACGGCAGTTGCGGTTGAGACCTAAATATTCATGGATATATGTACTTAACGATTTCCCAAAGTCGATCCCGGATTCAGAGCAAGTGATCAGCAATTCAATCCGGTCCTTCTCTGCTTCAGATAAAGCATCAATAATCGGCTTAGCTGCATTGACTCCGAAGGTCACGGGATCTTCATAAGGCAGTGCTACCGCTTTTTCTTTCATTAATAAATTTTCAAATCTCGCAGTATCTAAGTGTCTGTATTTGGCCAGCTCCATGACATCAAGGTATGCCGTTCCGCCAAAGACATTCATCGCTTCTATTCCGGCTGAAACCATTTATGATTCGCCTCCACATTTCTCAATGTTTTGTATACAAACCGCGGTGTTCATTCCGCCAAACCCCATGCTTAAGCTCAGCGCATTTTTGATGCGGTATGAAATCGATTTCTCATTTACCCAATGAAAGGAATCATCGATTGGATGATCCAAATTCCGGCTCGGATGCAGGGCAGATTTTTTCATTTGCAGCAAAACAGAAATAATCTCTACGATGCCCGCCGCACTAAGCCCGTGTCCGGTTATCGATTTTGTTGCATTGATATAAGCATGGGAAAGCCGGCATGCACGGAGCGCCTTTAATTCTATTTCATCTCCAATAAAAGAGCCTGTTCCATGAGGATTAATATAATCAATATCTTCTGGTAAAAGCCTGGCACGCTCCAGTGCCTTCTGGATGACATGAATCTCTCCTTCTAATGAAGGATCAGGATTCCGGTTTCCGTCCAGTTTGATTGACCAGCCAGACAATGCTGCATAAGGTTTGAGACCTCTTCGTAAAGCCGTCTCCTTTCGTTCTATTACCAATGCACCGCACGATTCTCCATAGATAAACCCGTCTCTGTTTTGATCAAAGGGACGGCACGCTTTTTCAGGTTCATCAGCATATTTGTCCGTCCCCATAGCGCCTAAAGCCCTTAGCGCCTCGCATTCCATATAAGAAAGATCCATTAAAGCACCAAGTGCTATGCAAGTATCAACTTCGCCTGACAGGACTTGCTGAATCGCATGAATGACTGCTAACTGGCCGCTGGCCGAGGCTCCTCCCACCGTATATGCTAATCCCGTGATGCCAAACTGATCTGTACAAATCCCGCAAAGATCGCTGTCCATGAAAGACAGGCCATACGCCGGCGAAATAAAACCGGAGCGGTCTTGATACCTTTCATAAACTTCAAAGGTTTCTCTCTGCTGAAAATTTGATCCGCCAACAACCAGTCCGATACGTGAGGAATCTGCATCGTCCAATTCAGCCTCCTCCCAAGCCTCTGTGAGAGTTACCAATGCAGCGCGGCTTGAGAATGATGCTTTTCGCAACATTTTTTTGGAGAGTCGGTCAGGATAAGACAATGACGCAATTTCGGCTCCGATAAGCCGGCTGTCTTTTTGTCTGCCTGAACGCTTCATGACATCAAAGGCATGTCTGCCGGACAGCAGCGAGGAAGCAAAGTCCTCTTTCCCTTGACCGATAGAGGCCGTGACGCCTACACCGGTCACCACTACCTCAGGCAGATTGCACTTTGTCATAAAGCACCTCAGCTAATTCACCGATGTTTTTCACCCCGGATAGCTCAATGCGAGGGATTTTTAACGATAAATCCTCTAGCACCATCGTGATAATTTCAGCTCTGTCTACAGAGTCAGCTCCTAACTCAACTAACTGATCTTCAGGCTCAAATCTGTGTCCGTCTAATTCAGGAAGCACCTCGCAAATATTGGTGATTAGTACTTCAAAGATTCTCTGTTTATCCATAATGCGCTCTCTCCTTCAAGGGATTATTTTAATGATTTTTATAGGTATATTTTCATAATATTCAAACTTTTATTTTTATGTTGTCTGTTTCATGCGACGGCTGATACATCGATTGCATCCGTTCATGAAGCAATACTGCCGTTTCTGTCATTAATTTTTTCCCGATTTCATCCACATGGCGGTTTCGCCAATTTTCTAATTGCGATCCTTTGACCCATTGATTAAAGGCTCCCAGCGCGGGACCGCAGTGAATTTGATAATCGACCTTCGAATGTTCGCTTCCGCTGATTGCCAATTTTGAGCTGTATCTGAAGTACCATCGGAAAATCAAAGCCATTTTATGCTTCGGATTTTGTTCAGCCTTCTCAATGTCTGCAGCGGGATAATGCAATGCAATATCTTTATATATGTCTTCTATACTGCGTTTAAAGTATTTCTCCTCAAGCTGGGCCAGCATCTTTGCATCCAGCTCACGTATAGACCCATATCGCTGATACAGTTCATATAACTTGTTTGCCCGTGCGGGAAAGAACACGCCTTTCTTTAGCACCTGCACTTTACTGCCTGATTCAAACATATCACCTGCAGGCGCATAGGCTGTATCTTGTACATTCATCTGCTGAAGCAAATCCTTTACTTTATCACTTGTTGCCGCCTCAACCGTACATTGATTGATTGAGCCTGTTAGAATAAAATCAGCTCCTAGCATAAAAGCCGCCATCGCTGCCTCTGGTGTTCCAATTCCTCCAGCTGCACCAACTCTTATTTTTTTCCGGTATTGATATTTTTTCATCATTTCATCTCTTAAAGATGTCATCGCCGGCATCAGGCTGTATGCTACACCGCCATCTGTATGACCGCCTGAATCAGCTTCTACACAAATATCGTCTGCCATCGGAATGCACCGCAACAACTCAGCTTCGTTCATAGTGATTTTATTTTCTCCTAAAAGCTTTTGCAGCATATTCTCAGGCGCAG
Source organism: Bacillus sp. LR_5 (assembly GCF_042709275.1). Taxonomy (NCBI): domain Bacteria; kingdom Bacillati; phylum Bacillota; class Bacilli; order Caryophanales; family Bacillaceae; genus Bacillus; species Bacillus sp. LR_5. Next base: position 81,004 of record NZ_JAVAXX010000004.1, read on the forward strand.
GACTCAGAAATGATTCTGCAACTTCCGGCCGTGATATTTTTGCTATGAGACGATTTGAGCATATAACGTCACCATTTTGATTTCGTTTCACTCCTTTTGCGCGGTACCTTACTAATGCAGGAGTGACACTTAAAAATGCTGAAGCCTCCACAATGCTCACTTGATTCCTCAATAAAAGATCGATCATTTTTTCTTCTGATTCAGTATGTTTCATATTGTGGACCAGATTGATGCCATAGGCTTGTCCTTTCCCTAATTCACCTTGTATAGCATGGATCGCATCTTCAACCTCTTTCAGGCTCAGACCTCCTGTGCCAAAGAACCCCATCATTCCCGCTCTTGACAGCTTTACTACCATTTCTTTCGAAGCAATGCCGCGGTACATTCCTCCTGCAAGATAAGCATATGTAAGATGATAATCTTGTTTAAATTCAGCACTTCCTAAAGATTCTGCCGTAATCCCGGCTTGAACATTGCGTTGCTCCTTTAGATGCGCACTGATCGCGGGGTTCTTTTTCGGTATATATGTCAATGGTTCAGCTTCATTTTTAATCCGATGAATGAGACCGGTTAAAACAGTTCCAGGCCCAATCTCTTCAAACTCCATTTCTCCTCTCCCCATCAGAAAACGAATGCTGTCCGTCCATTTCACTGTGTTGTCCATTTGTTCAGATAATGTATCTTTTAATCTGTCTTGATGGTATGGCTCTGCGTAGACATTGGAGATAACCGGGATCGCCAAAGGTGCAAACTGGAATGAGTCAATATATTGCTTAAATACCTGTTTGGCTTCATTCATATATCTGGAATGAAAAGCTCCGCTCACATTTAATGGATGAAACAGCTTTACTTCCTTGGTGTTTTCAAAAACAGCCCGAGCTTTTTCAATCTCGTTTTTCGGGCCAGAAATCACAATTTGCCGGGGCGTATTTTCATTTGCCACATCAATGTCATAAAGACGGTGCTCTTCTAAAACGGCTGTAACTTGTTCCTTACTCAGGCCGATCACAGCAGCCATTCCGCCCCCTGTAATTCGTCCCATCAATTCTCCTCTTTTTTTGACGAGCCTTAATCCGGTTTCAAAATCAAATGCACCGGCTGCCATCAGCGCATTGTATTCTCCTAAGCTGTGTCCTGCCGCAAAATCAGGTTTTCTGCCGGTCTCCTCCACTCTCTTCAAGTAACTGAGTGCATTAACAACATACAAAGCCGGCTGCGTGTATTCAGTATGATTTAAATCCAGATATGATTTTTCGGTACATAGCTTCTCTATTGAATAGCCCAATATTTGATCTGCTTGATCTGTCAAATGCTGATACTGTTCAAATAGCCCTTGTCCCATCCCCTTTTGCTGGGAGCCTTGCCCTGGAAAGACATATGTAATCATCTTGTAAACTTCCTTTCTGGTGTACGGAAATACTCAACCGTATTCAGATTTTTCAGCTCCTGATGAAATGGTGTTATGATTGAGCAGCAACGGTCAGCTGAATCACCCGGAATCAGCTGTTTCACAAAAGCAGCTAAGGTGCCGGATGGCCCTAAATCGATAAACTTGCATGTATGCTGGCTTTCCAAATATCGAATCGCTTCACGAAACATCATTGGCTTTCTGACCGCATTCCAAAAGAAATTCTCGTCCATTACGTGAAGGCAGCTTCCCGTTAAGCTCGACATAATCGGTATTGACGGTTTTTGAAAAGATTTTGATCTTAAAAATTCTGCATAGGCACTCTCTGCCGGATCAATAAGCGAAGAATGAAAGGCATAGGACACAGGAAGCAGCTGGCAAAGAATCTGCTTCTCCTTTAAATCCTCCATAATCTTCCTTATATGATCTTCTTCACCAGAAATGACGAAGTGCGAATCATAATTGATAGAAATGAGTTCACTATTTCCAAACAGTTGCGGATAATCATTCAGCAATTGCGGTTTGTCCAGAATGGCCATCATTTTTCCTTTATCGCAGGAATTTTGGATGATAATAGCCTGTTCAAGTATGCAATCCAGTATATCCTCTGCGTCTGACACACCAGAAACTGCCGCTGCTGCGAATTCTCCCAGACTTGATCCCAATACGTAATCAGGATAAATTCCCCTGTCTTCCAAAACCTTATATAAGGAATACTCAATCATAAAAATGGCGGGGTGGGAAAAAAGAATACTGTCAAACGGATCTGACACACGTTTACCTGGATGGTAGATTTCTTCAACAATGGATGTGCCGATTCGCCGTGCTGCAATGGCATCCATTTCAAGCATTGATTGGCGAAACACGGTATTTTCCTTAAATAGTTCTTTCCCCATGTGATAGTATTGGGAACCTTGCCCGGAAAACATAAAAACAAGCGGTTCATTCATGTGTATAACCTTCTTTTTTTATATTTATGACGGCTATTGGATTTCTCATTTCCATGCATGTTGTTAAAGCACATAGCAGCGATTGAAATGAAATTAATAAACGGAAAAGACATATGTGAAAAAGTAAAGGAGATTCAACTTGGAAGGATTGCTATTGGTGCTCTGGATGCGGTTCATTTATGACGTGATCGTAGATGTATGTTGATATCTCAAAATTGATGTAACATAATAACAGGATCAGCAAAGAACATCGACTCTATGATTGGTGGGTACGGTTAAAAAATGGACCATCTAGATGTGGGAGCGATGGTTTGACAGACCGGCTGACATAGTTCAAATGTCTAACTTAATTTATCAGCCTCTTTATGTAACAGTATATAAAGTTATTCAATTAGAAACAGTGGCAATCGAACGATTGAATCTTTAAAACTTTATACCTTAAATGAAAGGAAATCTGTGTTTAGACCTGATTGATGAGGTGCACGGCCATAGGGGCAAATGCTTTAGCGGGGCATTGCTTCCGCATCTTTCTTTATGCGATGAATTAACCCAGTTAAAACATTTCCAGGCCCTACCTCCTCAAACTCCATATGGCCTTTTTTCATTAAGTAGCTTATGCTGTCAGTCCATTTCACTGAGTGATTAATTTGATCAGCCAGCGTCTGTTTCATGAATTCGTATGTATACGGTTTGGCATACACATTAGAAATAACCGGGATAGACGGAGGCGAAAAATAAAAGGCATGAAGGAACTCCTCAAATTCTTCTTTTGCCTTATTCATGTATCTGGAATGAAACGCGCCGCTTACGTTTAAGGGGAGTACCATTGTAACTTCAGTCATCGTTTCAAAAAGAGATGCGGCTTTTTCAATCTCATCTTTTTTTCCTGAAATTACAATTTGATATGGGGCATTCACATTAGCGATATCAACATCATGTAAATGATATTCTTTCAGAGCCTTTGCAACCTGCTCTTCATTTAGTCCCATAACAGCTGCCATACCGCCGTTGCTTATCAGACTCATCAGCTCGCCTCTTTTTCTGACAAGCTGTAAACCTGTCTTAAAATCAAAGGCTTCAGCTGCAAATAACGCATTGTATTCACCCAAGCTGTGCCCGGCGACAAAGTCAGGCTTAACTTCTTCATCCTTGATTTTTTTCAGATAGCTTAGTGCGTTTACCACATATAATGCCGGCTGAGTAAATTGCGTTTTGTTTAAATTGGAATAAGGATTTTCCAGGCAAAGACGTTTGATAGAATATCCTAAGATCTCATCTGCCTGATCCGTCAGTTCTTTAAATTCATCGAATAGGCCGCTGCCCATTCCCTGTTTTTGTGAACCCTGACCTGGAAAAACATATGTGATCATTCTCTCAAAGCCACCCTTCCGATTAGTAGATGTATTTCACTTCTGTATGATTTTATAATAGTGATGACCGGATAAATAGTAGCATGTTCATGTTGATGGTAACCTCTGTAAATATTATCCGTCAAGTTAATTTTTCCTACAGTTTGCTCGATTGTTTTTCTGCTTTTTTCCATTGAGGAATAAAGGATCAGGAGATATAACAGAACATAAGAAAAAAGACCCAGATCACGTATA